>CAYHAH010000118.1:0-9932 GCA_964354575.1 uncultured bacterium | reverse complement strand
CTTTCTCTCATCAGCACTTATATCACCTGTTGCCCCTATTAAGCCCTTTCGAGCCCTGTTGCACTTATAAAAACATAAGGCTTAAAAAGTGCAAGAAGTGGAAGAGGGCAAATAATTTCTCTCTGGACTTTTGCCGCCAATAAACGTAAAATCGACGTTTGACTTTGCTTATGAAAACCTTTAAAGGCGGAATACACCTGGATTATCACAAGGAACTGACGGCTGGGAAGCCGATCAGGGACGCGCGCGAGCCCAAGATCGCGGTCATCCACCTTTCCCAGGGCGGCGCTACCTGCCAGCCGATCGTAAAAGTGGGCGATACGGTAAAGATCGGCCAGAAACTCGGCGACTCCGACAAATTGATCTCCGCGCCGGTCCATTCGAGCGTCTCGGGAAAGGTCACCGCGATAGACAACGCCCCCCACCCTAACGGCACCACTTCAACGGCCGTCTATATCGAGTCGGACGGCAAAGGCGAAAAGGTGGAGCCGATAATGAACATCTCCGTCAGGGAAGCCGGCATTGTGGGAATGGGCGGAGGAGCTTTCCCCGCGCACATAAAACTCAACCCGCCGATGGGAAAGAAAATAGATACGGTGATACTTAACGGGGCCGAATGCGAACCGTACATCACCTGCGACCACGCGCTGATGATGGAAGAGTCGCGGTCAATAGTGGAAGGCCTCATGAACATCTTGAACACGATCAGCGCAAAATATGGGGTGATCGCGATAGAAGACAATAAACTTGACGCTTATAAAAAGATCAAGGAAGCCGTCAGTCAAATGAATATCAGGGTCGAGGTTCTTGAAACAAAATATCCCCAGGGCGGAGAAAAAGAAATAATTTACGCCCTGCTCAAGAGAGAAGTACCCTCCGGCAGGCTTCCGATGGACGCTGGCTGCATCGTCTCGAATGTCGGGACAGCCCACGCGATAAACCGGTCTCAAAAATCCGGGATGCCGCTCACGGAAAGGATCGTGACCGTCACAGGAGCCGTCAAAAACCCGTCAAATTTGAGAGTCAAGATCGGCGCGAAGATCATCAATCTGATAGATGACTGCGGCGGATTTGCGGGCAATCCGAAAAAGGTGATACTCGGAGGGCCGATGATGGGGATAACCCAGCACACCCTGGAGACGCCGGTCGCAAAGTGCTCGACCTGCGTCCTTGTACTTGACGAGAAGGATGTCAGGTTGTTCGAAGAGCAATCCTGCATAAGATGCTGCAGGTGCGTTGACGCCTGCCCCGTCCAGCTGATGCCGAATTTCATCGCCGATTATTCGCAGAACGACATGTTCGAAAAAGCCATGGAAAGCGGGGCAAAGGACTGCATTGAATGCGGGGTATGCTCCTATGTGTGCCCCACAAGAAGAGAGCTTGTCCACTGGATAAAACTGGCAAAGGCGAAAAAATGAGCAAATTCTCTATAACTCACGCGCCGCATGCAAGGGCGAAAGAAGACAGCGCAAGAATAATGGAGTACACGATACTCGCGCTCCTTCCCGCCGCGGCGGTAGGCATCTATCTCTTCGGGATGAGATCGATCGTTATGGTCGCGGCTTCGATCATCGCGGCTGTCCTGACGGAATACCTGATGCTTTTCATGAGAGGGAAAAAAGCTATTCCATCCGATGTTCTGAGCGCCGCGATAACCGGGCTTCTTCTTGCGATGGTCGTAACTCCCGCAACGCCGTGGTGGATGGCGGCTCTTGGATCGGCCTTTGCCATATCGATAGTGAAGCACGCTTTCGGGGGCCTGGGATTCAACATATTCAATCCGGCGCTTGCCGCCAGGGCCTTCATGCTCGCTTCCTGGCCCGTGATAATGACGGTATGGCCCAGGCCTTTCGACGCCGTCACGGGAGCGACCCACCTTGCCCTCGTAAAAACAAGGGTCCTGGAGATGTCGATAGCGAACATGCCCGGCCATATCGATACCTACTGGCAGCTTTTCATCGGCAACCGCGGCGGCTGCCTGGGAGAAACTTCAGCGATCGCCCTTTTGCTGGGAGCCGCTTTCCTTCTCTTTAAAAATATCATCGACTGGAGGATCCCGACCGGGTTTATTTTGTCGGTCGCCGTCCTCTCTGCCGCGTTCGGATCCGATCCCCTCTTCCAGGTCCTCGCGGGCGGATTGATCCTCGGCGCTTTTTTCATGGCGACGGATCCCGTGACAAAGCCGATAGGAAGAACGGGAAGATGGGTCTTCGGGATAGGCTGCGGAGTGATAACGGCTGTCATAAGATTTTTGGGCGGTTATCCCGAAGGCGTCTGCTATGCCATATTGATAATGAACGGGTTAACCCCTTTGATCGACAGGTATATTATTGACAGGATCTACGGGCACCCTTCGAAAATGCTCAGGGCAAGTAAATGATAAAAGACATGGTAAAGCTCTCAATATTTCTCGCCGTCGCCTGCGCGATAGCCGCCGCGGCGCTATCCGGAACTTATGTTGTTACCAGGGATAAGATAGAGCAGCAGAAGAAAGCGGAACTAAATCTCGCTTTATCAAGCGAATGCCTCCCCGATTCCTGCTCGATCGAGGAAAAAAAGGATTATTTCGTCGGCTTCGACAAAAAACAAAAGAAGATCGGATATGCTTTCAGGGTCTCCCCGCGCGGATACGGCGGGGCCATAGACATGGTGGTGGGGATCGACACAAAGGGAAGGGTCGCAGGCGTCAAGATATTGTCGATGAAGGAAACCCCGGGGCTTGGAATGAAAGCATCCGAATCGGCATTCCTCATGCAGTTCACGGGAAAGACATCGAGCAGCCCCCTGAAAGCGAAGAAAGACATTGATGCGATAACCGGGGCAACGATCACTTCTCAGGCGGTCGCAGACGGCGTAAAGCAGGCCTTGACAAGGTATCGCGGGGGAAAGCTTTAGTTTGTAGGCGCGTCGAAGTCCGGAGGGAACATGCCTTCGAGTTCGATGAAATTCTCCGCAAATTCCTCGGGTGAAAGCATTGGTTTTTCGGAAGCGTCCGGGACAAGCTTTATCGTTCTCTCGTCGCTGACAAGTTCGAACAAGGTGTTGTCCGCATCCTTTATCTTATTCAGCTTTAAATAATTGAAGCTCCCAATGTTGATGTAAACACGACCCGCCAGGAACAGCGTGGGCTCTTCGGAATTGGAGCAGACCCTCATCACATAGCCCTTGCCCTTGCTTACAACTTTCCCTCCGGCTATCTCGAAATATGAGACCTTCCCGAGATCGCGGATGAGCATGAGCATGTCTTTCTTGTTGTAGACAATTCCGTTGTTGACTATGAACTGCATTTTGCTGAGTTTGTCTTTTTTCATGGCTCGATTATAACAAAGAAGATATGGTTTTCAACCGATTAATTCCCTGATCTTTTCGCGCATATCCGGGCTTTTGAGTATGGCTTCGCCGACAAGGACCGCGTTCACGCCGATGTCGCGCAGAAGTTCCACCTGGCTTCTCTCGCTTATCCCGCTCTCAGAGACCAGAACTTTCCGCTTCAGTTCTGGGATCTCATTCATGATGTTGACCGTTGTGCCGAGGTCAACCTTGAGAGTGTTGAGGTCCCTGTTGTTTATCCCGATGATCTCCGCGCCCGCGTCAATGGCCGATCTCGCTTCTTTTACCGAATGGACCTCCACGAGAGCGTCCATTTTCAGGTCGCCGGCGATCTTTATGAACCTTTCAAGCTCATCCCGGTCAAGTATCCTGGCTATCAGAAGTATCGCATCCGCGCCCGCGAGGCGGGATTCATAGATCTGTGATTCATCGATGATGAAATCCTTTCTCAGGACGGGAAGCTTGATCGAGTTCTTTACTTTTGCGATGTCATTGATGCTGCCTTTAAAATATTCCGCATCGGTCAATACCGATACGGCGCATGCCCCCGCTTTCTCATACACGGCGGCGATATCCGCCGGGACATAATTATCGACTATCACGCCCGAGGAAGGAGATGCGGCCTTCATTTCGGCTATCAGGTTCATGCCGCGCCTGCTCACGGCTTTCTTGAAGCCGCGGACCTTCGGCAGGTCACCGGTCTTGAGCGGCAGCTTATACCGCTCCTTCAGTCCGTCGATCTCCTTTTTCTTTGTCTTAACTATTTCCTCAAGGATCATTTCTTATACTCCCTGATATTCGGCTTGTGCGAATAAGAAGGCGCGATCCTGATATGATCTTCGACTTCCTTCTTCTTAAATTTTTCAAGCCCTATCCTCGCGACATTGACCGCCCACGGCACAACGTTCTTCGGCTCCGCGATCAGTATGTTATCGTTTTTGATCTTTTTTCTCAAGGCCTCATCCGCCGCCAGGGTCATCTTCCCCCGGACTTTGGATAATTGTCCGGCGATCGCGCCGATCTTGACGGTGATGTCGCCGGTCAATCTTTTCAGTTCTCCCCCGCTTGATCCCCAGAGTGAAAAATTGTAATCGTCCCTGCATGCGTTCACGGCGACCGCGACCGTTCCCTCAAGGTCGATAAAGTTGAAAGCTATGGCGTGGAGGGTTGAAACTGAGACCAGCGGGATATCAAGCGCTTCGACAAGGCCTTTGGCCGCGGCAAGCCCCCCGCGAAGCCCAGAATACGAGCCGGGACCGATCGTCACCGCGACCGCGTCGATGTCGCTCATCTTGAGCTTTGTTCTTTTGAGGACATCATCGATCAGAGTGATGAGCCCCTCCGACCGGACGATCCTGTCCGATATCGTGCACTCCGCCAGGACATTCCCGTCACTGCATATCCCCGCGCCTACAACACCGATCGCGCTGGTTATCCCGAGGACTTTCATATCTTTAATCCCTTTATTTCTATGTCTCTTTTATTTTCTGAAATTATGTCGATATCAATCTCGATCGTTTTATCCGGCAGCAGCGGCTTTATCTTTTCCGCCCATTCTATCACCGTGACCCCGCCCTTAGTGAAATACTCCTCTATCTCCACATCAACGGCGTCTTCCATCCTGTCGATCCTGTACAGGTCCACGTGATACAGGTCGATCCTGCCCTTGAACTCGTTGATTATTGTGAATGTGGGGCTCGTTACCCAGTCCCTGATCCCCAGTCCTTTCGCGATCCCCTGGATCAATGTGGTCTTTCCCGCCCCGAGTTCGCCGCTTAAGGCGACAATGTCGCCGGCTTTGAGGGATTTTCCGATGCGTTCGCCGAGAAGTATGGTTTCGTTGCGGTCGCTAGTTGCGATCACCAGCGCTCGTAGTCGTCTGGCACGCCCTTCTTTATGTCCTTGAAGCCGGGCAGCTCGTCGTCGTATTTTCCGCCGATATCGCTCTTTCTTTCCTCGTACAGGTCAATGATCTTCCTCTCCAGCGCCGGATGGACCGCGCCGGGCGCTATCTCCGAAAGCGGCTTAAGGACAAAGATCCTCTCGTGAAGAAGCGGATGCGGTATCTGGAGTTTGTCGTCGCTTATTATCTGATCGTCGTAAAGCAGTATGTCCAGGTCTATTGTCCTGGGTCCCCATTCCACGTCCCGCTCCCTTCCCAGGGCATTCTCGGTTTCCTGCACCATGGAGAGGAGCTTGTACGGGTCAAGGGTCGTCTGTATCTGCACCACCGCATTGAGGAACTGGGGCTGGTCCGTATTGCCCTCCGGCTCGGTTTCGCAATTTGCGGATTTCTTCATCACCTTGACGCCCGGTGTTTTTGAAAGCAGGAATATGGCCTGCTCGATGTATTCTTCCCTGTCGCCCACGTTCGAGCCGAGCCCGAGATAAGCTATATGAGGCCCCTTCTTCAGTTTCAACGCTTTTTTTGATGTTTTTACGGCCGGGAGAACGGCTTTTTGTTTTTTAACGGCGGGTTTCTTTACCGCCTTTTTCGCGACCTTTTTTACGACTTTCTTTGCCGTTTTTCTTGCCTTTGATCTTTTTGCCGGTTTTTTCTTCTTCATGGTCTTTTTACCTCCACTGAAAACTTTTTCCGTTAATCTTTTGAACAGGCTCTTCATCGCCATATAAACCTCTCGCTGCCCTTATATTCTATATATTGCATCGGACATTCTGACGACCCTTGATATTTCCGCAACATCGTGGACCCTTACTATATCCGCCCCGTTCGCTATTGCCGAAACGACCGTCGCGGCGGTCCCCTCAAGCCTTTTGTCCGGCGGAAGGTTCAGGATCCTCCCTATCGTTGCTTTCCTGGACGTCCCTATGAGCATGGGACAGCCGAGAACTTTCAATTCCTTCAGTCTCCGCAGGGTCTCAAGGTTATGCTCCGCTGTCTTTCCAAAACCGAATCCGGGATCGACAATTATCCTGCTTTTTAAAACGCCCCCCTTTATAGCAAGACTTATGCTGTTTTGCAAGCAGGAAATTATGTCGGAAATAAGGTCTTCGTACCTCGGGTTTTCCTGCATAGTCCTGGGATTCCCGAGCATGTGCATAATGACGACCGGAACCTTGTATCGTCCTGCGACACCTGCCATTTTTTTGTCAAACTTGAGCGCAGAGACGTCATTTATCATCGATGCGCCCGCTTTTACCGCTTCCTCGGCGACCTTTGATTTTGCGGTATCGATCGATATGACCGCGCCTTTGATCTTCGATAATTCTTTGATGACAGGAATGACCCTTTTCATCTCTTCTTTGGCGCTTACGGGCAGCGCCCCCGGCCTTGTCGACTCCCCGCCGATATCGATGATGTCCGCGCCCTCGTCGATCATTTTCCTTCCGCGGGAGACCGCGTCGCTGAAATTGACAAATTTCCCCCCGTCCGAAAAAGAGTCAGGAGTAACATTCAATATTCCCATGACATAAGTGCGCCTGCCAAAGCTGAACTTTCTGCCGCCTATCTTGATGGGTTTTGGCGCGCCGTCATAACAGGCGAGCGCGTCCTCTATTTGTACTGCGATGTCCTTCAATCCGAAATACTGGCGTTTGAGTTTCGAGGTCAGGTTCTTGATCTGCCGGATCGTTCCGAATATCAGGACATCCGTGGTCTTTACGGAGTGGTTTATCGCTCCTTTCGCCGTAGCCGCTTCCCCGCCGAAAGAAAGGATATCCTGCTTTATGATGTTCGCCTTGGTAACGGAAACATCTTTTATCTTTACCGTCCTGAACTGCGTTTTAGGAAGCATTATGGATATTCCCTCTTTGTGGACATCCATGCGCTTCATCTCACTCTCGAGATCTTTTCTGTCAAGATCCAGTATTGATATTAAATGTCCCTTATCTGATGCTTTTCGCACTTAACCTGACTACCTTCCTTGTGGCCGGCGTTACTTTTGCTTCTTCCGACATCCTGTATCCGACCACCCACACTATTTTCTTTCCGTCCTCGATGACGGGGATGCTGTCTCTCTCTCCCAGGTCTATCTTCTGGTCTACAAAAATGTCCTGAAGTTTCTTGCTGCCCTTAAGGCCAAGAGGCGAGAAGCGGTCCCCGGGCATCCTGTTCCTTACTATCAATGGCTTGCCGATCTTATCATAATCAAGATAAGCCCTGTAGGGATCTTTTGCGCGAAGATCGGACACGGAGACCGAAGGCAGGACATCGGCTTCGATGAAAAAACCCCCGCCTTCTCTCACCTCTCCCGGGATCTCCAGTTTATGCATGAAAGTCCGGGGCGCGGTCTCTGGGCGTTTCGATCTTGAGATCGAAAGCGCGCCTTTATTGACGTACGCATAGACGCCCGGAAGATCGATCTCCGCCCTTTTCTTGTTCAGCTGGCCGAGAATGTCTTCGATGTGAACAAAAGAAATGTCCACAAGGTCCCGTTTTACCGTTTCTATCGCATGCCTCAGAACTTCACCCCTCAGCGCGGCATCGGTGTTCAGGAGTTTCCTGATATCGATCCTGATCTCGCCCGCGCTTTTGAAAAGCGTCATTCCTTTAAGCGCCTTTTCCGCCTCGACTTCGACAAATCCCTGGATGGAATTGGCCGTGGAAATGGCCTGGAGCAGCAGCTCCTTGATATTATGATTGTAGCTTTTCAGCGCGGGGATGAGGTTCCGCCTGATCCTGTTCCTCAGATATTTCGTTTCAAAATTCGTCCTGTCGATCCTGGGCGTTATCTTTTTTGACCTTAAATATTCCTCGATCTCAGAGCGGAGAAGCCCGATCAGGGGCCTTACGATCTTCCCCCTCACCGGAGGGATACCCGTGAGTCCCTTCATGCCCGTCCCCCTTACAAGCCTCATCAGGAAAGTTTCGATGTTGTCATCCGCGGTATGGGCGACGGCGATCTTTATAGCCCCGACTTTCGCCGCGGATTTTTCAAGGAATTCGTATCTCGCGCGCCTCGCGGCATCCTCAAGGTTCAGCCTGTTCTGTTTCGCGAAAGACAGAACGTCGAATTCCTCTATCATGAAAGGGACCTTCAATTTCTTCGCAGTTGCCTTTGCAAAAACGGCATCGAGGTCAGAATCTTTTCCTCTTAACTTGTGATTTAAGTGCGCGGCAAATAATTTTATCTTCAATTTGTTTTTTAGGGAATGTAAGAGATGAGTAAGCGCGGTCGAATCAATCCCGCCGGAAAACGCGATAATTACTTTATCGCCGCTTTTGATCATGCTGTGATCCCGGATGGTTTTTAATACTTTATCTTCGATCATAAGAAGGTTGCGGATCAGAAGTTTTTCTTTGTCACTTCTGTTATGTAAGGGATATCGAATGAATCCCCGTTATAAGCCCTGAACCCGCTGTAGAGCGCGTATATCCAGAGCAGGAATATCAGGATGGAAGAAAGCGAATCAAGGAGCGCAAAATATATCCCGATCGAATCAAGGAAGTTGAGGAATATCCTCATGCCGATCCACGCGACAAGTATGGCTATCCACAGGAACATCGCCTGGGTGCCGTGGTACCCGACGAACGGATCCTTCCTCTTATCTGATAATATAATGTATATGGACGGAAAACCCGCTGCATAAGCGGATCCTGCCAGGATCCTGTCATCACTTAAAATTTTCGGAGGCATATTATTTTCCTTTTTCGGGCTCCCCGCCGTTGCCGCCTTCGCTGTTAAGCAGAAGCACGGCGGCGGAGATCACGGTCGTCCAGGCGCCTCTCTGCCCTATCGCGCTCTGGGTTATGTTCGTGGTCTTGACTATCTTGTCGGAAAGTTTCCAGACTTCCTGCCTCTCGTCCCATGAAGAGTCCTCGTCAAAAGGAATGCCCAGCGTCGTGGCAAGCATCTGCGCCGCCAGGTCTTCGGCGTAATCGCCGCATTCCTCGTCGGTCATGCCCAATCCGTGATGTTCGCTCAAGTACCCGTATGAGGCAGGATCTGCAGGAAGAGCCATCCCGATCGATGCGGAGATCAATCTGTGCGGCTCGTTCGTGTCATTCCTGGACATTACCATGAAAGTTATCTGGCCCGGATGGATAAGCTTCAGCCCTGCTTCTTTCGTGACCAGTCTGCAGCTGGGCGGAAAAATGCTGGAGACCTGGACAAAATTCACCGCCTGGATGCCGGCGTCCCTCAGTGCCATCTCAAAACTCGAAAGTTTTTCCTTGTGGCGCCCGACTCCCTTGGTCAAAAATATCCTGTCCGGAACGAAAAGACTCATTTTTTCACTCTCTCCTTTATAAATTGGCTGGGGGCAGATTCGAACTGCCGACACTGCGGGTATGAGTCCCGAGGCTTCGCTCGGGATCCCGACTTTACGTCGGGACCGCTCCATTGATTATTTTTTCAATAATCTTTGCGCTCTTTAGACCCTTCAGCCATTTTTCTCTTTGATAAGCTTCTGAGACAGAATCAAATCTCTCAACTCGAACTAATTGAAACGGTCTTCTATATTTCGTCGCCCTCGATAGCCCCTTATTATGTTCCAATAATCTGCGCTTTGGATCAGAACTGACTCCAATATAAAACTTCCGATCCTTTTCGCTTCTTAAAATATACAAAAAATGCATATTAATATCAATGTTCATGGCTGGGGGCAGATTCGAACTGCCGACACTGCGGGTATGAGCCGCA
>CAYHAH010000117.1:0-3955 GCA_964354575.1 uncultured bacterium | reverse complement strand
ATGTTTTATAATCGGCTACTTTTAATGCCGCGTAATCGTAACTTTTGCTGTTATATCAATAAAAATTGAGCATATAGCAAGTTTACAACCTGTGACTAAAGTCGCGGTTCCAGTAATATCAATTTTTATTCGTGATCTTATGGAATCAAGGCATTTAGCCTCAAACTCCAGGCTAAAATCACCAAATATGAGCGCTTTTTGACGAAGTTGAGACCTATTTTGCCGATTCCGGAGCTAAAGCAGCCCAGATTGGGCCCAAAAACATCAAAATCGGAACAAAAATAGCCAAAGTAGGGGACGAAAATATCATTTATGAAGCTTGGAACCTGCGACTAAACGTCGCGGTTCCGGATATATTAGTTCATATTCCTGATCTTATGGAGCCGAGGCGTTTAGCCTCAGGCTCAGGAGCCCTTTAGGCGAGGGTTAAATTGAGTTAAAACGGACAAAGCAAGAGAACCCATCTACAAACCGACCTCTATAAGCATGCCTAACTTGACATAAGATATATTATGCGACGCTATTTGTGAGGAGCGAAAATCATAGGTGGTATATAAGGCTGGTTGATTTTACCTCTTCGAGAGTTCCTGGATCACTTCGCCGGCAAAGGCGTCGGAATACTTGTACATATTGACCGTGATGAAGTTCTTGTCGATGACAATGTCCTTATCAATGACATTTATGCCCATTTTCTTCATGTTTTTGGCAAGAGACGGGTGCACGGTGACCTTAACATCCTTTAAAAGGCCCCATAAAGCGAGATAATAAGGCATATTGTCCATTGCGCCAATCAATTTGCCCCTGGAATTGAATTCTTTGACCTTGTCGATCAGGACAGGGTTCTCATAGAATTTCTTTGATAAATAGCCTCCGACCATGATCAAAGCGTCATATCTGTCGACATTTATCTGCTCCACGGTCAGGTTTGGCCTTACTTTCATGATATCCGTGCCAAGAGCCACTTCTTTTGTCGACGCTGACGCGACTTCCACCGTGTACCCTGCCCTGCTGATCATGACTTTTGTAATGGTGTATTCGTCGTCAACAAAGTTATATTGCGGAATGATAAAAAGGACATAATTGGTCTTTGGCTGCCTTACTTCGACAGAAGCCGCGGTTTCCGTCTCAACAGTATCGCAAAAGACCGGTACGCAGCACAGGATCGATATGCAGATCAGCAGGATGGCTCTTCTCATTTAGAAATCAAAATTTATGCCAAAGGATATCAGGGTCGGCAGGCCGAACCCGAGACGCGTCCTTGTGTTGTCGTTCAATATCCACATTGTCCCCATCTCGATATTTATCGGCAATACAAGCAAAGCCGTGCCGGCTGTGACATATTGGAGCGATTTGATGCCGGTCTCTTCCCTCACAAGCGACGGAACGTCTTTTTCGTTGACAAGAGCGCCCTTCTTGACGCTTATCGCTTCCAGGGCGTCCTTTATCTGCCTCTCGGTCGGCTGGCCGCTTACCCATGTGTACCCGAAACCCAGAACCCATGTGAAGCCGTATTCGCATTGCGGATACCCGAAGCCGTCCTTTTCGACGAAACCGAACATCGGATTTCCTCCGAGGCCAAGCCCGCAGGTAAAATGCTTCTCTATTTTGTTGAAATCCTCATATGCATATGCAACAACGACCTTTTTAGGCTTTTCAACTTCTTTAACCGGCAAAGCGGTTGTCGGGCCGCCTGCATAGGATATGGAACAGAAAAATACCAGAGAGATCAGGAAAAATATCGCCTTTTTCATTTAAAAACCTCCGTTGTTTAAGTATTATATCTCAGATCAACGATCATTGTCCACAGGCAGCGGTCATATCCATCTGCTCGGGACAAGCTCGAAAGAGAACATGAATTGAGACCTTAATACGTCGATGTCCCTCTTGAGAGCGTAATTGAATATGAGGTTGTAGCAATGCATGCCGAACATCAGTTCATAGTCCACCCTGAAAAGGTCATAGCTGGGCAGTTCATACGAAGCCCTCATCGACAGATAAGACCACCAGGCATCTATCTTTACGCTGCCCGTGAACGTGTCAAAAGGCGAATACCAGTATCCCTCGAACAGATAAGGTGAAAATCCGCGCTGGCTTATATAATGCGAATGGCCGTAAGCAAGGGTCAGGCGATCGAAAAACTTCTGCTCGAGCGCAAGTTTTTGCTGCGCCCTGTCCCATGACTCCCCTGATGCGAGATCGCCGTAATTTGAAGAAGCGCAGTTCAGTCCCGCGTTGAATTTGCCGAGCCATCCCCAATTTGCGGAGTAAAGGATGTCCGCGTAGTAATTCGTCATGGTGCCGGAGGTGACGTACCCTTCGAGACTGGCCGATTCAGCTTCCGGAACCTCTTCAGAAACGGTGGCGGTGCTCGCCTCTATGTAATATGTGAAAGGGTTTCCGAGAAGCGGAAGAGGCTTCCTGTTGGACCTGAGCGTGACTTTGGGGGTGTAGCTTACCCTCGTGAATGGCCCTTCGTTCAGGTCGAGGTTGGGCCTTTCCCTGCCTGAATACAGGAGCTCGAGCTCGTAAGAATATTTTCCGCCGGGCTTATAATATTCGTAAATAAGCGCATCTTCGTCAAACTTTGAGAGCAGCTTTTCGCCCAGTGAAATGTAATGCGTCCATCCCCCGTAGCCCTTTTCAATATCGTTGCTTCCGATCCTCAGCTCCCCTTCCATCCTGTCCATGAGTATGTAGTTTGCGGCAAGCGAAGCCCCAAAGTGGTTCTTTTCCATGTAGCTTAAGAGCGTTTTAGCGTATGACTTGGGCGAAAAATACCAGTTGAAACCCTGCCTGAGGAACGTCCCGTCCACCGGGTTAGCCCCGATCTCCGGGACCGGCTGCTGGATATTGACCTCTTCTTTTTTGAGCCGGCCTTCTTCCGATAGTTTCTCCGCTTTGGCTTTTTTGGCCGGCTTCACGAACTTGCTCTTCGGGACCGGAGCGGAATATACGAAAGTCGGAACGGGTATCACGGGGGCGATCCATACCCATGTCGTGGCATAATACGCGACTATAAGGCCTGTCTTTGGGTAAAGCGTCACCTGCTGAGCGGAAATGTGATAGTGAGACTGCGAATCATTGCATCCCGTGAAATATCCGTCGTAGATCTCGAATTTGTCGTCAGACATGGTCATGTACCGGCCGCCGAAAAAAGTCTCCCCGAAATTTATCCTTATTTTTTCCGCGTTGCCGGAATTTTTCCAGTAATAGTACTCCATCGAGCTGCCGGAGATCCTGTAACCTTCCTTCTCAAATTTGAACTGATCCATCGCCCAGATCTTTTCATCTTTGAAATACCTGACCACGTACGGCGACTCGATCCGGAAGTCAGGCCCTTTTACGACAACGTTGCCTTTTGCTATGAGAACATCGCGGTATTTGTCGTAATGAGTGTAATCGGCGGTTATAGTTATCTTTTGCCCGTAGCAGCGCCCGCAACAGGCGATAATGAGACAGGCTAATACAAGTAGCTTTTTCAGGCCCACAATTTATTTAGAATACCTTTTCAGCACTTTGCTGGCATCCGTGGATGCTTTCTTGAACTCTTCAAAAGCTTCCTTCGCGTTCTTCGCGGTCATCTTTATGTCCGACATGAATTCGGGATCGCTTGTCAGCTTGTCCAGGGCGGAAATAATCCCGTCAAGCTCCTTGCTTACCCTGTTCACAGTATCTGACGCGGTGCTTAAGCTTTTTATCAGGTCCTCGAACCCGCCTTTTTCAAGAGATCGTGACAGTCCTGCTGCTATCTTGTTGATCTCATACGTTGTTTTTTCCACGTTCACGAGGGTCTCCTTCGCCGCTTTTTGAAGGATCGGGTCATCCGTTATTTTCCTTACCGACTGGAGTATGTGCTTGCTCTCTTCAAGGTTCTGGGTGCCTATGTCAATAAAGTCAACGATCCCCAGCGTGCTGAAGCCGGGAACGACGCTTTTGCTTTTGAGCATGTTGGGGG
>CAYHAH010000116.1:0-15552 GCA_964354575.1 uncultured bacterium | reverse complement strand
TTTGATGTGAGAAACCTGACCACGGAACAAGCCGTATCCGGCATCAAAGACCTCATTAAAAACAATCCATAATAAAGGAGGCTGCTAAGTGTTCCAATATATCGCCGATGTAATAACTTATGACATTTTAAAGCTAACTAGGGGTACGAATGTCGCCTCGAGCTTGAACTTTTTTCTGTACGATGTTCCCAAAATATATTTCTTGTTAGCGGTGATCATTTTTGTTGTCGCCATTGTAAGGACTTTCTTGCCGCCGGAAAAAATAAGAAATATATTAAGCCACAAACACGAATTCACCGGCAATATTTTAGCAGCATGTTTGGGAATATTCACTCCGTTCTGCACATGCTCCGCCATTCCACTCTTTATTGGAATGCTTGAATCAGGCGTTCCTTTGGGGGTGACGATGTCATTTCTGGTTTCTTCTCCTACCATAAATGAGGTTGCCCTTGTTTTGCTTTGGGGTCTATTCGGCTGGCGGGTGGCGATAATCTATATTCTAAGCGGCATGTTCATCGCGATCGTTAGTGGAATTATCATCGGCCGCCTGAAAATGGAGCAATATGTTGAGGATTTTGTCTTTAAGGTGAAGCCGATGCCCGAAGGATCTGAAGAAAAATTGACCTGGAGAGACAGACTATCATACGCTGTGGAATATGTCAGGGAGATATTTTCGCAGGTCTGGCTTTACGTGATGATCGGCGTCGGTATCGGAGCTTTCATCCACGGATTTGTGCCCGTCGAATTCGTAACAAAATACGCCGGAAACTCAAATCCATTCGCCGTAATCATCGCAGTCATTATCGGGGTCCCACTTTATTCAAATGCCGCAGGCACTATCCCGATAGTCCAGGCGCTTATGGAAAAAGGTCTTGCTCTCGGGACGACCCTTGCGTTAATGATGGCGATCACAGGGTTGTCGCTGCCTGAGTTCATAATATTAAGAAAAGTGCTAAAGCCAAGATTACTTCTAACTTTCTTCGGAACAGTAGCAGTCGGGATCATTGCGATAGGATATTTTTTTAATCTGGTTTTTTAGGGGGATAAAATTAACTTCAAACCGATATTGATTGTTGTTGCAATAATTTTACTTGTACTTTTGGCATCGTATTTATTTACCCAAAAAGGCATAATAAGTGGTGAGGTTTGTCCTGCTACGCCGGCAATTAAGCAAAATGCGCAGCAACAATCTCCCGGAACACAAGAAAAGATAAAGGAGAATCCGATAGGTATAAAAGTTTCTTTCATAGAACTTGGCTCTGTTGGCTGTACCCCTTGCGATATGATGCGGCCGATATTGGATGAGATCGAAAAAGAATATGAGGGCCAGGTGAATGTCCGCTTTTACGATATTAAATCCCTCTTCGGGAGGCCTTACGCGGAAAAATACAGGGTGCAGTTCATCCCAACGCAGGTTTTCCTTGATAAAGACGGCAATGAATATTACCGCCACGTTGGGTTTTTCCCGAAAGAAGAAGTTGTTAAGATACTTCAACTGCGAGGAGTTAAATAATGATAATGAAGCTGTTTGAAGCGCTATCCGCGGGGTTGAATTCCATGCCGATAATAGCTATCGGGGCCGCATTCATCTGGGGAATTTTAAGTATCGTGTTAAGCCCGTGTCATCTTTCAAGTATCCCCCTTATTGTGGGCTTTATAAGCGATCGAAAGAATACGTCAACAAAAATGGCTTTTACCTTATCGTTTCTATTTTCGCTGGGGATACTTATTACTATCGCATTGATAGGACTTGTGACGGGCCTTTTGGGAAGGATGCTTGGAGATATCGGCCAATTCGGAAATTATTTTGTCGGTACGATATTTATTCTGGTCGGGCTTGTACTGCTTGAAATCCTCCCGATGCCGTCATTTGGATCATGCGGCAGCCAGCCTGCGTACAAGGAAAAAGGATATCCGGCGGCATTCATCCTTGGTCTTGTATTTGGAGTTGCTTTAGGCCCGTGCACATTCGCTTATATGGCGCCGATACTGGCAATAGTATTTAATTGCAGCGCAGCCAATATGATTTTTGGGATGCTTTTGATAACTGCATATGCCATAGGGCACTGTTCAGTGATCGTACTCGCAGGCACTTCAACAGAAATGGTACAGCGATATCTTAATTGGAACGAGAGTTCAAAAGGCGCCGTAATTCTTAAAAAGATATGCGGGATCCTTGTTGTTCTCGGAGGAATTTATTTATTAATTGGAGGGATAAAACAATGATGGAAATAAAAGTGCTTGGTCCGGGATGCCCCAATTGTCAGGAAATGGAAAGAAGGGTGAGGCAGGTTTTGTCGGAGCTGAAAGTGGAGGCGAATGTCATCAAGGTTTCGGATATTGTTGAGATAAGCAAATATATAATGATGACGCCGGGCTTGGTCATCAACGAAAAGGTCGTTCATTCCGGCAAACCCCTTCCGAGAGCGGAGAAGATCAAGGAGTTTATATCAGCGGCAATGAACGGGAAAGAAGCGAAGGATGATATTTCAAAAAGAAAAGGCGGATGCTGCTGCGGCGGAAGCGACTGCGGGTAACAAAATCAATTATCTAATAAATATAATCTCGTTCACAATCATGATTCTTGTTCTGCTATAATTATACTATCATGCTCAATGTAGAAAATCTTAATCTTAAACGGGGTGAAAAGCAGATCCTCAATAACGTCAGCTTTGAGGTCCCTGACGGCGAGATATTCGGGGTGCTTGGAACCAACGGCGCCGGAAAAAGTTCGCTTGCCTATGTCCTGATCGGCAGCTCCGATTACAAGCCGGACAGCGGCAAAATAACCTTCAACGGCATCGACATAACCGACAAGACCATGGATGAGAGGGCCCGTCTTGGCATTACCCTGGCGTGGCAGGAACCCGCAAGGTTCGAGGGGATACCGATAATCGATTTTATCCTTCTCGGGAGCAGGGAAAAAGGCCACACGCTGGCTGAGAGTTATATGGACAACATGAGATTGACCGTGAGCGAATATCGGACAAGGCAGGTTGACAAAACTTTGAGCGGGGGGGAAAGAAAGAAAATAGAGCTCGCATCGGTCCTTGCGATGAAACCGAAGCTCGCGATACTTGACGAGCCCGATTCCGGGATCGACATGCTTTCCCAGGAAGCAGTGATCAACATGATACGCGGGATAAAAAGCTACGGCGGCTCTGTGATCCTCATAACTCACGATGAAGAGGTCGTGAAGATAGCTGATCGATCGGCGCTCATGTGCAGCGGTATCGCGTTCAAAGTCGGCAAGCCCGGAGAAATAATCGACTACTACAAGGAACACTGCAAGCCATGCCCGACAAAACATTACCCTTCAAAGGAAAACGGAAAATGACGGACTATACGAAAGATTACCAGATGATGCTGGATGCCTATGGAAAAGCGGAAGGAAACCCCGCCATATTCCAGGATTCAAAGATCGCTCATCTGCTCGTGCACAAGAACAACGTCATAGGAAAGCGCCTTGTGCCGGGTCTTGTCGTGGAGCCAAAGGAAACAAAAGACGGGATCGATCTCAAGATCAGGGTGCTGCCGGATAACAAGATCGAGTTCCCCGTTCATCTCTGCTTCGGCGTGCTGCCGAAGGAAGGGATCCAGCTTATCAACATCGATGCCGAGATCGGCGAGAACAGCAAAGTGATCCTGCTCGCCCACTGCATTTTCCCAAACGCCGTGAAAGTCGTCCATAAGATGCAGGCGAAAATAACCGTAAGAAAGAACGGCTCATATGAATATAACGAGGTCCATTTTCACGGGGAGGACGGCGGTGTTGAGGTGGTTCCAAAAGCAAAGATAGTCCTTGAAGAAGGCGCGCGGCTCACCACCAATTTCCAGCTTATTCACGGCAGGGTGGGTTCTCTTAACATCGATTACGAGGTCGAGGCCGGCAAAGACTCCGTAACAGAGATGCTGGCAAAAGCTTACGGATACGGCAAAGACAGGATAATCATCAAGGAAAGCTGCATTCTAAAGGGCGACGGGGCAAGAGGGATAATCAAGAGCCGCGTGGCTGTAAAGGACGAGGCGAAGAGCGAGGTTTATTCGGAGATGAAAGCCTACGGAAAAAATTCCCGCGGACACGTGGACTGCGTTGAGATAGTCCAGGGAAAAGCGCAGGCAAGGGCGGTCCCGATAGTCGATGTCTTTGAGGAATCGGCGAAGGTCACCCATGAAGCCGCGATCGGAAGCGTGGATAAAAAACAGCTTGAAACATTGATGGCCAGGGGTTTGCGCTCGGATGAAGCTGTCGATATAATCATAAAAGGGATGCTTAAATGATGACTTTGCTATGGATAATCGGCGCGACAATAGTGGACAGTTTTGTGGGGCTTGTGGGCGTATTCAGCCTTTTTACAAGCGATGCGGTACTCAAGAAAACCATAAAAACACTCGTGGCCTTTTCGGCAGGCGCTCTCCTGGGAGGGGGATTTTTCCATCTTCTTGCGGAATCCCTTGAAAAAATGACCCCTTTTCAATCGTTCGCCATCGCCATCGTGGGTTTCCTTGCATTTTTTGTCCTTGAAGAATATCTCCACTGGCACCAGTGCGAGGAATGCGAAATACATCCCTACAGTTATCTGATGATCGTAGGAGATTCGGTGCATAACATACTGGACGGTCTAGTCATCGCCGGCACTTTCATGGTAAGCATCCACCTCGGCATTATCACCACTCTCCTTATAATAGCGCACGAAGTTCCCCAGGAACTCGGGGTTTTCGGCGTGCTCGTTTCCGGAGGTTTCAAAAAATCGCAGGCTATATTCTACAGCTTCGTCGCGCAGTGCACCTGCGTCCTGGGAGGGATACTCGGATATTTCTTTATGAACAGGCTCGAGGTCCTTGCTTCCCTTATCGTGCCCTTCGCAGCGGGAGGATTCATCTATATCGCCGCGGCCGACCTGATACCCGGGATGCACAAGACGGAAGGCATTGAAAAAGTTTCCTCTTTTGCCTGGCTTTGCGCCGGCCTTGCGTTGATGATGATCACAAAGATTTATTTTAAGGCGTAGGGAAATAAGAGCTAGAGGAGCGAGAAGCGGAAGATGTTGAAAGGTAAAGAGGTTAAGAAGATAAAAGGATGAGAAGATAAGAGGTGAAAAACATCTTCACTTCTTCTCTTTTTCACTTCTTCACTTCTTAACCTCTAGCTCATTTAGCTTCCCTTTTTTTGCTCTTCTAGTTCCCCTTTCTTTCTTAGTGAAAATATCAAGCGATCGATAAGATAACCGGTTTTGATTAGCGTGTCGTTTAGATTATCAAAAACAGATCCGCCTATATATTTTCTCTTATTACAATGGCTTATCCAAAACTCGAGTTCTGCAAGCGAGCGTCGACTATATCCCAAAAACCTAGTAAATTCCTTTGTTGAGCCGGAATAGTATCCTTCAATGAAATTTGCTCCTATTGAGGTTGTCGCCCTTTCGATCTGATCGCGAAGAGCAAATTTTTTCCCTGGGATAACAGGAACGATCTTCTCAAAAACCGTTTCCGATATTATTTCAATATTATGCCAAATGATCATCTTTTTATGCCCCGTAACCATAACTTCTTTCTCCTCTCACCACTTTAACTTCTTAACTTCTCAACCTCTTAACCTCTAGCTCTTCTAGCTCCTTTTCTTACTCTATCAGGTGCGGCGTGATCAAAAATATCACGTCGCTTTTTGACCTCTCGTTCACCTTCCTCTGAAACAGCTGCCCGAGCACAGGCACATCGGACAGGACAGGTATGCCTGAAATGTTCTCGCGTTCCGACTCATTTATCAGGCCTCCTATCACAAGAGTCTCTCCGTCGCGGATCCTGACCGTAACGGACGCGTTCCTGGTGGAAATAACGGGGAATTCCCCGGCTGATGTTGTCCGCCATTCGGAGACATTGCTGACCTCGGGTTTTATGGTGGAAACTATCGTTCCGTCGCTTGCCACATTCGGAAGGATCTTCAAGTTCACGCCGGCATCGATATATTGAATTGTCCACTGCGTGGAAGTTGATGTTGAGCCGGCCGGGACGGCAAAAGGGATGCGGCTGCCGATGTTTATCTCGGCTTCCTTCCCGTCAAGCGCCGCGATCTTCGGGTTGGCAAGGATCTTCGCTTTCCCTGACGCAACCAGCGCATTGATGGTTCCAATAATATCGCCCGTCTGCGAGATCCCTCCCGTGTTCTTGTCTATTGAGAATTTAAAGCTCCCCTGCTCCTTCCCCCAGATGATGCCCGTATCCGACAAGCCGCTCTGTGAAACTTCTACTACTTTCCCTTCGATGAGGATCTGCGGGATCTTTTTATCCAGGGATCCGATTATCTTTTGAGCATCTCTCAGGTCTTCCGGCTCTCCCCGGAGGACGATTGAATTTGAATCGTCGTTCTTTACGGCGATAATGTTCGGGATCGCCCGTGATATGGTATCCACCGCCCTGTCGGGCGAGATGTTTTTGATGTTCACGACCATGCATTCGAGCTTCGGCTCTTTGGCGCCGCCCCTGAGGTTCTCATAGGAGCTTACGATCTCCCGGGAGGGAGACTCGATCACTTCAGCTTCTTCGGTAGGAGCGCTTATTAATACTCCGTCCGCTTTTTCAGACGAGGGGGAACAGGATGATAGAAAGACCAATGATAAAAGGAGCATCAGGATAATAAGATATTTATAGCGATTCATATGCCGATCTAGCAGCAATTTTCCCGCCAATATTTTTATGCTTGGCCATGAAGGAATAGTGTAGGGAATTTCGACTCTTGATGTGGATTTAGACTACAGTAAAGCTATCTCTCGTTAGAAAGTAATACCATGTCTCCCGCTTTATAGACCAGGAAAAACGCATTCTTGTTGTCCTGTCCCAGGTTCAAAAAGTCTTCCTCATTGGTTATCAACAATATTTTTCCGGGACGCTTAAGCTGCTCCCTCAAGTCCAAGATGTTTCCGGACCATATGACAGGCTTGTCCAGGTAGTGATTAAAGCTGCCTTTATTCAATACTTTGTATCCGATGATCGTTTCGTCCATGTAAATGGAATTGATCTTTTGCGATATGGACTTCATTGGCTTGAAATAATCGAGATTCACCATCGTGCAGCTGGCCGTGTATATTGAAAAGATCAGCATAGTGATTACCAAAACGGCGGCGGGAGAAGCAGAATCGCGCTTTTTGAAGAACCAGAGGGAGGATATGATGCCGCCGGTCCCGATCATGAGAAGCATTATGTTAATGTCTAAAAGCGTCCTGTCGTAAATATCCGGGAATTCAAATACCTTAAGCAGCGCCCCGATCACAAGAAGCACTACTGAAAATACGGCAAGAGTTTTATAAGCCCTGGAAACGTAGAGCCGAAGGCCGGAGTCTTCGCCGGAAAGATGATCCTGCACCATCTTCGATATCGAGATAGCCGCAAGAGGATAAAAAGACATTATGTATCCCGGCAGTTTCGTGCCCGCTATCGAAAAGAAGACGAACACGACCCCCATCCACAGCACCGCGAACAGATTGTCGCTATCCCCTCTTTTTTGCCACTGATAAGCTAACGAGTACGGCAGGAAGGAGACCCACGGCATGAAGCCGATGATTATGACGGGAAAGTAAAAATACCACGGTCCGTAGTGCTGCTCTATCGTCGTAAGGTACCTTCCGATTATGTAGAAGCCGAACACGCTGTCAACGAAGCTCCTGCCGTGGATCACGGTTTCCACCGTGTACCACGTGCCGCCGGCCAGATAGGCGATGATGATCCCCAGGAAAATACGGAGATTGAATAAGGCTTTCAAGTTGCCCGTGAAAGCCAGATAGGGAATTATGACAAGCAGCGGAAGGAGTATCCCGACGGGCCCTTTCATCAGGACGGCAAGCCCCATCGATAAAAAGAAAAGATAATAATACTTAGGCAGTTTATCCTCGAGCCAGTGAAAGAAGAACAGCAGGGATAACATCTCAAAGAACACCAGCGGCATATCGAATATCGCTATCCGCGCCTGCAGGATATACTGGAGGCTTGTTGCAAGGATATAGCCCGCGAGAAGCCCCACGCCATCCCTGAACATTTTTTTCCCGAGCAGATAGGTGATGTACACGAGGCCCACGGCAAATACGGCGTTCCAGAGCCTTGTGTTGAACTCGTTGTCGCCGAACACGAATGAACTTGCCGCGGTAAGCCACATGTAAAAAGGCGGGTGAATGAACCAGTTCTTTGAAAAAAGATGGAGCGTCACCCAGTCGCCCGTCCTGACTATCTCTCTTGCGACCTGGGAATAGATGACTTCGTCCGTTTCAAAGAGGGACGGCGCGCCAAGCTTGTAAAAGAACATGATAAATGACAGGACAAGCAAGATAATTAGCAGGGCTTTTTCCCGATTGATGCCGAGTCTTTCCAGGCGGATGGATACCGCGTCTTTAAGAGTGTTTAACAGGTCCATGGCGTTTCTCTTCGATCTTCAGCAAAGCCTTCAGTATGGGAGGTGTGAGAAAAGTTGTCAGCATTATCATGATCAAAACGGATGTGTAAAGGCCCTTGTCTATGAGCTTATGCGTAAGACCATAGCTTGCGAATATCAATCCCACCTCGCCTCTTGGTATCATGCCGAAACCAATAAGGGACCTGTTTACTTTTGTCCATGGAATCGAAAACCCGGAAAAATACTTGCCGATTATCGCGACCGCGAGGAGATTCAGCGCTACTATGATGTTTTGTTGATTACTTGCAATAAAAGGGTTCAGGGTCTTCAGGTCAACAATGACGCCCATCATGACAAAGAATATGGGCACGAAAAGGTCCGCAACGGGGCGGATGCGCTCTTCAATATGTTCCTTGTGTTCCGTCCGGGAAAGTATCAATCCGGCGGCAAATGCCCCGACGATCGGCGCCAAGCCGGCAACTTTTGCAAAATAAGCAAGGAGGAGGCAAAAGGAGAACGCGAAAACGAAAAGCATGCCTCTTGTTCTCATCCGGTGGACAAGCCGCAATGTAAAAGGAGCAGCGATAATGCCTATAATGATGGACCCGGCAAGGAATAAAACCGCATAAGACGTTATCTTGAACACGTTATAAAATGAGACAATTCCGGTCGTTGCAATGCCGATAACGACAGCCAGTATGATCAGCCCCATTACGTCATCTATGACGGCCGCCCCGATGACAATTTGAGCTTCTTTCTTTTTGGAATGCCCGAGATCGTGGAAAACCCGCACTGTTATGCCGACCGATGTGGCTGTAAGTGTCGCCCCAAGGAAGACGGCCTGAATGACGCTCATCCCCAGGTAGCTGGCAAGAAAATATCCACCGACAAAAGGCAGGGTCACCCCGACAGCGGCCACCACAAAAGCCTGCAGTCCGGCCTGCATGAACACGTCAAAGTCCGACGAGACCCCAACCTCAAAAAGCAGGATAACAACGCCGATCTGGGCAAGGATATCTATTATTTCGTTCTCCCTGACAAGGCCAAGAACGCTTCCGCCGATCAGCACTCCCGCAACAAGCTCCCCGAGAACGGCGGGCTGGCCGATCCTTTCCGCGATCTCTCCGCCGATCTTGGCGGCCACGAGTATTATGAAAAACTCAAGCAGTATGAAACTTATGTCTATGAGAGCCCCTCCTTTAACCTGTTCACCATTCTCTTGGCGAAATAGGAAAGATCCGATCTTTTTCTTAAAAGTTCAAGTATCCTTGAGAGAACGGCTTTCGAGATCTCGGAATGCTCATCTCTCCACCGGTCAACTTCCGTCCCGAAATGCTCGTCGGCCGCAAGCTCCATTTCGTCGCCCTGCCTCAACTTTTCGTCCTTTTCAACTGCAGGGATAAGCTGCCTCACGACCATGTTCTTGAGCTCCCTGGCCCACCCCAGCTCGCTCAGGTATTTATTGACGATCCTGCGCGCTTCCATCCCGGCATCTATTTCAGGTGTTTCTTCGGCCATTTCTATTTATTTATGTCAATGAATTTGGGAAGGGACGGTTTGGGCAGGCTGCCCTTAAGTATTTTGCCGTCTTTCATTACCAATTTTCCTGACACGATCGTCGCGGCCGCCGCTCCCTTAAGTTTCCACCCGTCATAGGGAGAGTTATTGCTTTTTGAGAGGAATGATTTGATATCAACCGTGATGGATCTCTTCAGGTCGATCACCGTTACGTCCCCCGGGTATCCGGCCTTGAAAGTGCCGGCCTTCCGGGAAAGAACCTTCGCCGGGTTGTATGCGAGTTTCTCGATCGCCTTGCCCAGGGTCAGCACGCCTGTATCGACAAGTTCGGTAAGCACAAGGGACAGGGCGGTCTCGAACCCAACGATGCCGAAAGCCGCGTCCCTGAATTCCACTTTCTTTTCTTCAATAAGATGCGGAGCGTGATCCGTAGCGATAGCATCTATAGTGCCGTCCTTCAGTCCCTTGACTATCGCCTTGACATCTTCCTCCGTCCTGAGCGGCGGGTTCATTTTCGCGTTTGTGTTGTAGCCCTCCACTTCGCCTTCCGTTAAAGTGAAATAGTGCGGCGCTGTCTCGCACGTCACTTTTGTTCCCTTATCCTTTGCCCGTCTTATTATCTCAACCGAGCCCGCGGTGGAAACATGGGCTATGTGTATCTTTGAATTGAATTCATGCGCGATGGCGCAGTCTCTCTCGACCATCGATTCTTCCGCGACATTCGGGATCCCCTTGAGCCCGAGGATCGTTGACATATATCCTTCGTTCATGACGCCGGCTGAAGACAGGTTCAAATCCTCGCAGTGGGATATGATCAGCGCATCGAACTGTCTTGCGTATTCTAGCGCCCTCCTCATTACCTCCGCGTTCATTATGGGATGGCCGTCATCCGAGAAAGCGACGGCTCCCGCATCAAGCAGAAGCCCCATCTCCGCCATTTCCTCGCCTTTCAACCCCTTCGTCACGGCGGCGACCGGCATCACGGTCACGAGGCCTTCATATGCGGCTTTTGAGAGAATGTATTCTATTACGGCGGGTGTATCCGCCGCAGGATTCGTGTTCGCCATGCACGCGACAGCCGTGAAGCCCCCGGCAGCGGCGGACATTGTGCCGGAAGCAATTGTTTCTTCCTCCGGGAGCCCGGGGTCCCTCAGGTGGCAGTGCATATCGATGAGGCCGGGAGCGACGATCAGTCCTTTTGCGTTGAATATTTCACAGTCCCTGGGAGCGCTTTTTGATATGCTGCTTGATACAGCGGATATTTTTCCGTCAATTATCAGGATATCGATTTCGCGGTCTATCCCCTGCCCGGGGTCTATAACCCTGCCATCCTTGATTAAGATCGAGCCTGTCATCTTTCTTTAACTATCCGCTTTTTAACTGAAGATATGAGGTTTTTGGCCTTGTTTTGCGGTCCCGTAAGGCGGGAAAGCGCTATCCTTGCGGCTGCCTGCTCGGCTTCTTTCTTGTTCGCGCCCCTGCCCATCCCGTATCTCTGCCCCCCGATCTTTACCTCCATCCAGAATATTTTTTTGTGCCTTAGGCCGGCCTCCTTGACGACGCAATAGTAAGGCAGTCCCCATTTATTCTTCTGGACGAATTCCTGCAGCACCGATTTGAAATCCTTGATATAGCCGACTTTGCTGATCTTTTCTATCTCGGGAATCAAGAGTTCGAGCAATACATCTCTTGATTTTCCGAGGCCCGCGTCAAGGTATATGGCTGCGATCAGCGCCTCAAGAGCGTTCGCAAGGTTGGACTTCCTGTCCATGCCCCCGGTTCGTCTTTCATTGGAACCAAGCAGGATGAACATTCCGAGCCCGATCCTTTTCGCGGCCACGGCGAGAATTTCGTCCGATATCGCAACCGCCCTTATTTTCGTGAGGTCGCCTTCCTGATAAGTGGGGAACTTATTGTAAAGGTATTCGCTTGTCACAAGCTTTATGACCGCATCCCCAAGTAATTCCAGCCTCTCATTGTCGGGGAGCTTATTCTTGGATTCGTGCGCGTAAGAGGAGTGGGTAAGCGACTGGTTCAAAAGCGATTTATTTAAGAAGTTTATTCCAATTTTATTTTCAAGTTCCTGAAGCTGCTTATCTCTTCGTGGAGTGAGCATTTGACAATATATTCTACAATGATTACAATTGTTTGCAAGTGCTGAAAACCCGCGACTAAAAGTCGCGGTTCCGATGCGGGAACCGAGAGTTTTACTCTCGGGCCATACAATATAAGGCAAGGAGTTTTTATGGGAATCATGTCCCCTATAATGAGTTTCATAGTCGACAGGGAGCCGAGCTATCCTTCGCCGTCGGAGAAGGTAAAACTTAACAAGGTCATAGGCCGATACAGGCTCCTCCTGAAGACGATCGCGTGGAGATACGACATCGGCGAGATAAAGTTCGGCCTTGCGGACCTCCTTGTCGGAAGGAACGAGCCCGGCGATTACAAGGACGCGCTTAGATTATATGATGAGATACTGAAGGGCATAACTTCCCCCTATCTCAAGGCCAGGGCGCTTGCCGGGAAAGCCGAGCTGATGATAACGAGCGAGAAGGGAAGCGATATAGTACAGGCGGTGGCGCTGTCAAGATCAGCCTCCCAGATATTAAGAAAAGAGATCGGCCCGAACGATTTCTTCTATCAAAAGGCCCAGGTCGTTGAAGCTGAACTTCTGACAAAGATCGGCGGCTCCTCCGATCTTAGGACCGCCTCAAGGCTGTACGAAGGCGTTATTAAGAGCGAAAAATCGAACGCGTACTTCAAGTCGAGAGCAATGGTCGGACTGTCGGAGCTTAAGACTTACATCGTCCCGGTCAAGGATCTCAAGAAATACGCGGAATACTGCCACAGCGCCCAGGTGCTACTCGCTGAGCGTCCCAGTGATTTCTTCATGGTAAAGGCAAGAGTGGTCGAGGCCGAGATACTGACAAGGCTCGATCCCAAGAAGAACGTAAATAAGATAATCTCCCTCTGCAACCAGGTGATCGCGGCAAAAACAGCAGACCCGCAGCTGGTGCTGAGGGTAAAGCTCGACAAGGCTGATGTTTCAAAGCGCGAAAACGCGCTGAAGCTGATAAAAGAGGTCAGGGCCTCGAAAGAGCTGCCCGATTACCTTGCCAAAAAAGCAAAGATCGTGGAAGAAGCGATAAAGAGTCGCTCCAAATAGAATTTACATGGGCAAAACAATCGCCGAAAAAATACTCTCCAATCACTGCGGTCGTGACGCGCACGCAGGCGACATTATCATTGCGGACATAGACTTCTGCATGGGCCAGGACGGAACGTCCGGCGTCGCTATCGACGTTTTCAACAAAATGAACATCGCGAAGGTTTTCGATCCCTCAAAGATAGCGATGATCATCGACCACTCCGCTCCGTCGCCGAATGAGGGCGTGTCCGCCATACACAAGAAGATTAGGGAATTCGCCAAAGCCCAGAGGATAACTCTCTATGACATCGGCTGCGGGGTATGCCATCAGCTGCTTCCGGAGCAGGGTCACGTTACCGCCGGCGATCTGGTTATAGGCGCTGATTCCCACACGTGCACATACGGCGCCATCAATGCCTTTTCGACAGGAGTGGGCTCTACTGATTTTGCGGCCGTCATGGCTTCCGGAAAACTCTGGTTCAAGGTCCCCCAGTCGGTCAAATACGTGTTCAAGAACAAGCTGCCGAAAGGCAGTTTTTCAAAAGACCTGATTCTTTACCTGATAGGGAAGATAAGCGCAGACGCGGCAACTTATCTTTCGGCTGAATTTGTCGGGGATGCCATCGACGCCCTGTCGGTTGATGAGAGGTTCACGATATCGAACATGGCGATCGAATTCGGCGCGAAGGCAGGCATAATGAGAGCGGACAAAAAAGTGATGGATTACGTCAAAAAACATTCGAAGAGGACTGCAAGGCCTGTCGAAGCTGATGGCGACGCAAAATATCTCAATATTCTTGAGATCGACTCCTCAAAGATCGGACCTCAGGTAGCGAAGCCGCACCAGGTTGATAATGTTTCTCCCATTGAGGAAGTTGAAGGCCTGGCGGTCCAACAGGGATTCATAGGCACCTGCACGAACGGAAGGGTCAATGATTTTGAGGTCGCGGCAAATATACTGAAAGGTAAGAAGATCAAGAACGGGACCAGACTGATTCTCGCACCCGCATCAAAAGAGATAATGCTTGAACTTATCAAAAAAGGTATTTATCAATCACTTGTCGAATCCGGCGGAACTTTCGTGACGCCCGGCTGCGGACCCTGCGTCGGGACTCACAACGGAGTGCCATCGGATGGGGAAAATGTAATATCAACGGCGAATCGTAACTTCAAAGGAAGAATGGGCAATCCGAATGCGTTTATTTATTTGGGCTCGCCCGCAACAGTAGCCGCATCCATTCTTAATGGAAAGATAACCGACCCTAGAAGATACATGTAAATGGATGATTGGTGTGGGGGTGGAAGCTGGTTAGGTTTGGTCATTGGTCCAACTTCCAAGCCCATCATCTATTCCAAACCCGCATCCAAACCCCTACCCAAACCCACTTTCATCTACATTAGGTTATAAGAGGCTGCAGATTACGATTTGAATCCAACATCCAGCTTTTTCTCTACATCCGCCGACGGCTCGATGAGCTTTCTGACGACATCGAACACTTCGCGGAACTTGCCGTCATATTTCGCCTCCATTTGATCGATCTTTTCTTTCAGCTCCTTGTAGCCAACGAACATTCTCTGAAGCTTCGTGAACGTCCGCATTATCTGTATGTTCACTGCCACCGCACGCTCGCTGTTGAGCACAGATGAAAGCATAAGTATCCCATGTTCGGTGAAAGCATAAGGATTTTGGTAGGAAAATTTAAGGTCTTTGAGGTGGTCACAAATTGTGACCAGTTTATCTTTTTCCTCGTCTGACAATAAAAACATAAAGTCATCAGGGAACCTTGCCGCATTTCTTTTTACTGCCTGATTCAATGCTTTAGTTGATACGCCATATAGAAAGGCGAGATCACGGTCGATCATCACCTTTTGGCCCCTGATAAGAAAAATTCTTTTTTCGATCACTTCTACCGGCACCAATTCATCGCTCATAGATAAAACCTCCTTTAGGCGTAGACTAGCAATTATCATGCCGCAGGAATCACGAGGAATAAGTTGATGATTGCTGTTGAATTCGACAGCTGAGTGTAGAGGTTTTCGACCTAATCTCCCATTCCCCCAACCTGCCTGCCGGCAAGGCAGGTCTCCAGTCCCCCAGTCCCCCAGTCCCCCAATGCCCCATCCTTGCCTTTTCCCGCGCGAGGAGTATGATTCCCTGTCGCAACGCTCTCCTCTGGCCGGATGAACCGGCGGCGACGCAGGAAGCGAAGTAGAGAGATAGTAAGGAGTCATTCACCTGGCATCGGGTTTGTGTCGATGAGGTTCTAAGGGCATAAGGTGATAATCATATGGTATCGGAAATACTAGGTGCCTATATATTCAATATTGCACTTATGATATTCGGGAGTATTTATGATATAAGTAAGTTCATTAATCCTAGATATGATTTTTTCCTAGGCGTGCTCCTTCTTTCCATATTATTATTTCTCCCCCCTCTTATTGTATTTTGTATAGGAGAAAAGTTAAGGGGGCCAAGCAAAAACAAGGTTTTGGTCTTTTTCATCAC
>CAYHAH010000115.1:0-1656 GCA_964354575.1 uncultured bacterium | reverse complement strand
CCGCCGTGGACCTCGGAAAAATATTTCGCGAGCCCAAGGTCCTTAAGGATCAATTTTATGAACATGTCTTTTTTGTTCGACAGGATTATTTTCGTCTTGCTCCTGAAGTATTCGAGGAATTCCTTCACGTGAGGATATAGAACGACCTTTTTGATGCCCTTCTTTATGTAGATATCCTCGTACATCTTCATCGCTTTTTTCAGGAGCCCGGGCTCTTTGGTCCCTATCGCGCCGGATATAAGGGGGATCTCCCCGTAGCCCACGTGTTCGTTGATCTCCTCCTTTGCCATGAAGGGGAGGCCGAGCTTTTTGATCATTTCCTGTATCGCTTCCACCGCGGGAGGGATGGAATCGGTAATGGTCCCGTCAAAATCAAGCAGCAGGAGATCTATCGGAAGAGGTTTTGGGATCATCAGGGGTTGATCGATTCAAGCTTTGATTCCAGGGTTTTCTGCTGTATGCCGAGCATTGCCGAAGCCCTTTCTTTGCTTTCGCCGGCTTTCCTGTAAACGCTGAGGATGTGAGCATTTTCGAACATCCCTTCAATGTTCTCGAGAGTCGTGTACGGCCTGCCTCCGGCAGGGCTTTTTATCAGGATATCCAGGGGAAGGTCATCCGGGGTCAGTTCATCCTTGTTGACCGACAGGATGATCAACTCTATCGTGTTCGCCATCTCGGCCAGATTCCCGGGCCAGGGATAAGCCGCGAGTATATCAAGGGCTTCGGGCGAGAACTTTATTTTCCTGTCATATTTCCCTGAAAATTCATCAATATAATGGTTTATCAATGCTGACATGTCGCTCTCCCTCATCCTGAGCGGAGGCAGTTCGATGACCGTTGCGCTTATGGCGTCATAAAGTTCACTGTCAAAACGCCCCTCTTTCGCAAGTTCGGCCAGGTTCGCGGATGTTTCCGCTATCACCCTGACATCCGCGTGTATCGCGGCGGCGGAGCCTTCGCGCGAAAATTCCTTATTTGAAAGCGCCCGCCCGAGCTTGGCCTGGGCGTCCTTCGGAAGGAGTTCTATGTTCCTTATGAAAAGTATGCCTCCGTCCGCTTCCTCCAGAATGCCGGCCTCTTTTCCGAACTCCTGGGTAAAGGAGCCTTTTTCGCGCCCGAAGAGAACGGAGCTCTTGAGATCGGGGGATGCGTTCAGGACCTTTAACTGCTTCTCGGATTCGCCGCTTATAATAGAGGCGATCTGCTCTGCTTCGAGCCCCGCCTCCCCGACTATCAGGACGGACGAATCTTTTTGAGACAGCTGATCCACGGTCTTTTTGATGTTCAGGATCTGCCTGCTGCTGCCGATCAACTCCGCTTTTCCCGCGGGCTTAATGGACTTTGTCTGCGCTTTTATTATCATGCTCCTTGTCCTGTTGAGGATGTCTGCGACGTCGAACGGCTTGACGACATAGTCTTTGGCCCCGAGCTTTATCGAAGCGGCGGCGCTGCCGACATCGTTAACGGCGGTCACCATTATCACTTCAATGCCGCCGTCTATTTCTTTTATCCTCTTGAGGGTTTCGATGCCGTTCATTCCCGGCATTCTTATGTCAAGGTAAACAAGATCGACTTTTTCGTCTATGATCCTTTTAAGCGCGGCTTCTCCGGAGGCGGCGGGGACCACCTTGAACTCCTTCCCGAGGATGAGAAGGA
>CAYHAH010000114.1:0-5140 GCA_964354575.1 uncultured bacterium | reverse complement strand
AGGCAAAGAAAGAAAAAGAAGATGCCGAGGCTTATCTTTCCAGGAAAGCGGAAATAACGGACATGATAAAAGTTGAGATACAGCTCCGCAAGGCGCTTGTCAGATTGAAGGTCGCGGAGATCAGCAAAAGGATTTAAATGAGAAAAGCTCTGGTGACGGGCGGCAAACGCCTCAGCGGAACGGTGACGGTATCCGGTTCAAAGAACGCGGCGCTGCCGCTGCTTGCGGCGTCGATATTGATCCACGGCGAGACCACCCTCACTAACGTTCCGAATCTGCTTGATGTCATAACGATGATAAGGGTGCTTAGGGCATTAGGCCTCAAGGCGGAATATTTTGAACCGAATACGGTAAAGATCTACACGAACAGCGCCATCAAGCATGTGGCTCCTTATGAACTTGTGACGAAGATGAGGGCGTCATTTTTCATCATCGGGCCCATACTCGCGAGGATGGGGCTGGCGAAAGTTCCGCTTCCCGGAGGCTGCAACATAGGGTCGCGCCCGGTCAACCTGCACCTGAAAGGGCTAGAGGCGCTCGGAGCGCAGGTCGGCATGGAACACGGCTTTGTGATAGTCAAGGCGAACAAACTCAAGGGAGCAAAAATATACCTGGATTTCCCGTCGGTGGGGGCCACTGAGACGATAATGATGGCCGCGACATATTCGGAGGGCGAAACGATACTGGAGAACGCCGCCCGGGAGCCGGAAATATGTGACCTCGCGTCCTTCCTGAACAAATGCGGGGCCCGTATCGAGGGCGCGGGAAATGAGTCGATAAAGATTACGGGCGTCGGCAGGTTAAAGGGCGCCGATTACAGGGTAATGCCCGACAGGATAGAAGCCAGCACCTTGATGGTAGCCGGCGCCATAACAAAGGGAGACGTCACCTTGAACGGGATCGTGGAGCAGCACATCGAGCCTGTCATAAGGAAACTGCTGGATGCAGGCGCGGAAGTGACCGTATCCGGCGATCAGGTCAGAGTAAAGGTCAAGGACGGCATAAGATCGACCGATATTAAGACCATGCCTTATCCCGGTTTCCCCACCGACGTGCAGCCCCAGTTCACTTCCCTCATGAGCATGGCGAACGGAACATCCGTTGTGACCGAGACCGTATTTGAGAACAGGTTCATGCACGTGCATGAGCTTAAGAGGATGGGAGCGGACATCCAGATAGAAGGCCAGAGCGCCATAATAAAAGGGGTCAAGAAGCTTTCAGGATGTCCTGTCAGGGCGTCGGACCTGAGGGCAGGCGCGGCGCTGGTGCTCGCCGGACTTGCGGCTGAAGGCGAAACCCTTGTTGATGACGTTGAAAGGTTCATTGAAAGAGGCTATGAGGATCTTGTCGGCAAGTTGAATTCCCTCGGCGGGGATCTAAAAGAAGTAAATGGAAGCAATAATCAATAATTTTAGCGGGACAAGGATCGACAGGTCTTTAATAAAAAAATTGGCAAGGCGCGTCAGTAAGAGAAAATGGATAGTAAGTATAAGTTTTGTATCAAGGAGTGAAATGAAGAAGCTCAACAAGAAATATCGGAAAAAGAACAAACCGACGGATGTTCTTTCATTTTCAATGAAGGAAGGCAAGCTGCTTGGGGACGTGGTCATTTGTCCATCGATCGCGAAGGTGAACGCCGTCAAATACGGCAGTACTTTCAGATCAGAGATCGCAAGACTCGTTGTCCACGGTCTTCTACATCTGCTCGGATATGATCACGGTAAAAAGATGTTCGATGTGCAAGAAAAGATCCTGGGAGGTGCCTATGCCTAAACATTTTTTGCAGAGTTTGGGTCATGCAAGGAGGGGGGTGCGCCACGCCATCTCAACCCAGAGGAACTTAAGGATACATTTAATTATTGCGGCTGCGGTTTTCGCTTTCGGAGTCTACCTTCAGATCAGCTATTTCGAGCTTATCGCCCTTGTGATCGTGATATGCTTCGTCCTGATATCAGAGATGATAAACACCTCCATCGAGGAGGTCGTCAATCTGGTGATGCCAGCAAAGAGCGTCCCTGCCATGATAGCGAAGGATGTCGCAGCGGGAGCGGTGCTTTTTTCGTCGATCTGTGCTATAATTGTCGGCTGTTTGATTTTTATCCCGCATCTGGTTAGGAGATAGTCTTGAATGTATTAACTATGGAGCTTCTGGTTTTATTTGTTTTAGTGCTTCTTTCAGCATTATTTGCCTTGTCCGAAACCGCCATAACTTCCGTTTCCCGCATAAAAATAAAGCACATGGTCGAGCAGAAGGTAAGAGGCTCGAGATCCCTGCAAAAACTGCGGGAATACCCAAGCAGGCTGCTTGGCACGGTTCTTATAGGTAATAATGTTGTCAATATCGGCGCATCCGCGCTTGCGACATCAATGATCATCGATTACCTCACAAAGATCGGGTTTGGAAGCATAAGTTATTCCGTCGGGATAGCGACGGGCATTATGACCTTTGTCATACTTATTTTTGGCGAAATAGTTCCCAAGACAATAGCAATAAGGAACGCGGACAGGATGGCCCTGATAGCGGCGCCGTACATTGATCTCCTGTCGGTTATCCTTCAGCCGATCATTCAATTCCTCTCCTGGATCAGCTCCCCGTTCGTCGGGATCTTCGGCGCAAAGATGCCGCGGCAGGGACCGTTCCTTACGAGGGAGGAAATAAGGCTTCTTCTTGCGATCTCGGAGAAAGATGTCGGGATCGAGGAAGAAGAGCGCGAGATGATATCGAGCATTTTTGAGTTCGGATCCACGGTGGCTAGGGAAGTAATAACTCCGAGGCCCGACATGGTATCCGTGGATGCCGGTGAAAAAATAGAAAAGGCAATAAGCCTGATGATAGACAGCGGGCATTCAAGAATCCCGGTTTATGACGGGAACCTTGACAACATACTCGGTGTGATCTATGCAAAGGAGCTGCTGAAGGTCGCGGTCGCCGGTACAGGGGAACATTCTTTGAGGGATTTCATAAGGCCGACTTTGGTCGTTCCGGAATCAAAAAAGGTCCACGAACTTCTCCATGACATGCAGGCCATGCGCACGCACATCGCCATAATAGTCGATGAATACGGGACCACAAGAGGGCTTATAACTCTTGAGGACCTCATGGAGGAGATCGTCGGTGAGATCCACGATGAGTTCGAAAAAGAGGAAAAAGCCTTTGAGCAGCTGGATAAGAACACATGGACCGTGGATGCAAGACAAAGCATTTTTGATGTGAACAGGAAACTGGGCATTAAGGCACCCGAAGGGGAGTATGACACTTTGTCCGGCTTCGTGTTCTCATTGCTTGGGAAGTTGCCTATTGTCGGGGATGAGGTAAAATACGATGATATTTCAATAAGCGTTGAGCGTATCCATAAGAGACGCATTACAAGGGTCAAGATAATCAAGCTCCCAAAAACGGAAAGGGAAGACGCAGTAGGTGGATAGCGAAAAGAAATCAAAATACATTTTTATCACGGGAGGCGTCGTGTCATCGCTGGGGAAGGGGATCACCGCTGCCTCGCTCGGCAGGATACTGAAGTCCAGGGGGATCAGCGTCACCGTTCAGAAGCTCGATCCGTATATAAACGTTGATCCCGGGACAATGAACCCGTTCCAGCACGGAGAGGTATTCGTAACGGATGACGGGGCGGAAACAGACCTTGACCTGGGCCATTATGAAAGGTTCATAGACGTGAACCTTGGCAAGGCGAACAACGTCACAACGGGGATGGTTTATTTCTCGGTCATATCAAAGGAGAGACGCGGGGATTATCTGGGAGGGACCGTCCAGGTGGTTCCTCACATCACGAACGAGATCAAGGACAGGATAAGGCGCGTGACGAGAGATGAGCACTTTGATGTTGTAATTTGCGAGATCGGCGGAACGGTCGGCGACATAGAAGGCCTGCCTTTCCTTGAGGCGGTGAGGCAGTTCAAGAAGGAAGTGGGTCGCGATAACGCCGTGAACATTCACGTCACGCTTGTCCCGTTCCTTGAAACGACGAAGGAATTCAAGACAAAACCCACCCAGCACTCCGTGAAAGAACTGCGCGAGATAGGCATATCCCCGGAGGTAATAATATGCAGGTCGACCCAGAGACTGACGCCCGAACTTAAAGACAAGATATCAATGTTCTGCGACGTCAACAGGGAAGCGGTGATCGGACTGGTCGATGTTTCCTCAATATACGAAGTGCCCCTTGCCCTGGAGCAGGAAGGGCTGGATGACATTGTCATCAAATATCTCGACCTCTCGGTAAAGAAAAAAGACGATCTGTCGGAGTGGCGCGACATAGTCAAGACGATCCTCAGCCCCTCAAAGCTGGTCAAGGTAGCCATAGTGGGAAAATACGTTGAGCTTCCGGACGCTTACAAGAGCGTGGTTGAGGCGATGAAGCACGGGGGCGTAGCCAACAAGGTCGGAGTTGAAATAAAGTGGGTTGATTCGGAATCGATCGAGAAAGAGCCGAACCTTGAGCCGATATTCAGGGACGTTCACGGGATCTGCGTCCCGGGAGGGTTCGGCGTGCGCGGGGTAGAGGGCAAGATAATGGCGATCAAATACGCAAGGGAGAACAAGATCCCTTACCTGGGGCTCTGCCTCGGGATGCAGTGCGCCGTCATAGAGTTTGCGAGGAACGTATGCAACCTGAAGGATGCCAACAGCACGGAATTCAATCAAAAGACAAAATTCCCCGTTATCGATCTGATGGAAGAACAGAAGAAAATAATGGACATGGGGGGGACTATGAGGCTCGGCGCATACCCGTGCAAGATCGCAAAAGGCACTCTTCTTCACAAGGCGTACAAGGAAGACCTTATAAAGGAACGCCACAGGCACAGGTATGAATTCAACAATATCTATAAGTTCCAGTTCCAGAAAGCGGGAATGGTGTTCTCCGGGATCTATCCGGACAAGGACCTGGTCGAGGTTATCGAGATGAAGGACCATCCGTGGTTTTTGGCGACGCAGTTCCATCCGGAGTTCAAGTCCAGGCCAAACAGGGCGCATCCTCTGTTCAAGGATTTTATTTTTGCGGCTGTGGGCAGGATGGCGGAGCAGGAAACGCTGTTCAATAAGTAACTCAGGCCTTCTTCTTTGACTTCTCGAAAACTATCGCCCCTTCTTTAAGGCTTGCCTGTATGGTGTCGCCTTCCT
>CAYHAH010000113.1:0-5025 GCA_964354575.1 uncultured bacterium | reverse complement strand
ACAACATGGGAAGTATCAAGATCGAAATCGTCATAAGGGCCGTACATGTTGGCCATGAGAAGATGGTTGGAGCTAAATCCGTATTGAGCTTCATATGCTTGCTGATGGACAAGCATCATTTTTTTTGTAAGCCCGTAAGGGGCATTGGTTTCTTCGGGATATCCGCTCCAAAGATCCTTTTCCTTGAATGGAGTGGCGGTGAACTTTGGATAAGAACACACAGTGCCGACACCCAGGAACTTTTTAGTTTTGTATATTCTTGAATATTCCACCATCAATGAATTCATCATTATGTTGTCGTAATAAATTGAACCGGGATTTTTTGACATATGCCCAATGCCGCCGCCGTGAACAGCGGCATGAACGACCATATCCGGTTTAGTGTTTTTAAAAAGCTTGTCGACCTGATCTTCTTTTCTTATGTCATATTCAGAGCGGCTAAAAGTTAACGCATTCGCGCCTTCTTTTTCAAGCATCGGCATAAGGGCTTTGCCAAGGAACCCGTATCCGCCAGTCACCAGTATTCTTTTATTTTTTAATTCCATTTAATATCTCCTTGAAACAATTTACCATGTAATCCAGGTCTTTCTTTGTCAAATACTGATGGCAGCCGACATAAAAGCCCTGCCTGCCGACATAATCCGCGTTAGGCAATTTATTTTTATATATTTTGTGATATTCCTTGTAAGCCGGTTGTTGATTGGGGATACAGCCAAAAAACGAACGCGTTTCAATTCCATTGATTTCAAGGTGTTTTCTGAGATCTTTCCTTGTTATTTTCTTTGCATCTTTGATGACGATCGGATAAGCGAGATAGCTTACATCCTTTGAATACGGCGGAAGGCCCAATATGCCGCTGAACCTTGAAAGTTTTCCGTTTAAATATTTTACGTTCTGCGACCTCTTGTTGAATATCTCATCCGCTCTTGCGACCTGACTTAACGCGAGCGATGTCTGAAATTCAGTGGTCTTGAAATTGTAGCCGATAAAATCGTGGTGGAAGCGCGGATCGGTCTCGAAGATAATGTCATTCTTCAAATATTTACATAAACCTTTATGCCTTAAACATTCAACGCAATCGCATAGCCGGCCGTTCGCCTTGATCTTTTTGATCAGTTTAATCGTTTTTTCGTCGTCAGTTGTTATTATCCCAAGTTCCCCCGCCTGGATGTTATGGGCTATGTAGAACGAAAAATCCGAAAGATGGGAAAGGCTCCCGACTTTTTTGCCTTTATAAAGCGTTCCGTGTGCCTGCGCGGAATCCTCGAAAACGGTCAGACCGTATTTTCTGGCAAGCTTATTTATCCTGTCCATGTCGTTCGGATACCCGAAAAGATGAACAGGCAGAATTATCGAATATCCTTTTGGATTCTTCTTTAAAAGCATTTCGATCTGATCGCAGTTCAGCGTGAAATCGTTAGGGTTGATATCCACAAAAACAGGCTCAAGTCCTGCAAGTTTGATGGCGTTGACCGTGGCTATGTACGTGACGGGGGAGGTGATGACCTTTGAGCCGGGCTTAACTTTTTTAAACCTCTCATCGTATATCAGCGAGAGCAGGCCAGCTATTAAGGCGGAAGTCCCCGAATTAAGCGCTACCGCATATTTAGTCCCGATATATTTTGCCCATTCCCTCTCGAATAATTTAGTGAAATAACCTTCGGAGATCCTTCCCGAATCAAGGACTTTTTCTATCGCAGAGCGTTCCTCTTTGCCTATAACGAAATTTCCAACAGGGATCTTCATTTTTAATCCACCTTCAAAAGGCTTGCCTGCTCATAATCTTCCTTAAAATCGATCTCTTTCGCGGCGAGGTCGCCGATATCAACGGAGTAAAAATCATTCGGGAGTATCTTGTCGATAGCATCTTCATAGTATAAGCCCTTATCCATCCTTGATATCTGCCCTTTCAACATATCACAGAATTTTCCCGAAAAACGATATATTCCGATCGCTTCTCCCCGGCCTTTGATATTTTTCCCGATCCTTAAGATCTCATTCTTATCGTTCAATATGACCTGTATCTCTTCCGGATGAACGTTCTTGAATTCAACGGCGGCGCAACTGGGCTTATCAAGAAGCTTGATTATCTTTTTGTCGAATACCACATCGCCGTTAAGAACAAGAGTGTCCTTTCCGTTGAGCGCAAGTCCCAGCGAATGGATCGTGTTGGTCGACTCGAAATCGGGATTGTAAACATATTTTAATTTTGGATAAAGTTTTTTTATCATTTCAGCTTTGTATCCCACAACCATTGCCACATCCAGACCCGCCAGCGCTTCAAGCTGCCGCTCCAGGAGGGTCTTTCCTCCGATCATTAAAAGGCATTTCGGGAGGCCGTCCGTAAGATCTTTCAGTCTTTTTCCAACGCCTGCCACGAGTATTATTGCCTGCACTTATTCCTCGTCCCTGAACTGCATATCATAGAGCATTTTGTATTTGCCGCCCTTGGCAAGCAGTTCCCTGTGCGATCCTTCTTCAATTATCCTGCCTTTATCAAAAACGAGTATCCTGTCAGCTATCTGCACGGTTGATAATCGATGCGCTATGATGAAAGTGGTCCGGCCTTTTATCAGCTTTTCAAGCGCGTCCTGGACAAGCCGTTCGGATTCGGTATCAAGGGATGAGGTGGCTTCATCAAGTATCAAGATCCTCGGGTTCCTCAGGATGGCCCTTGCTATCGACACGCGCTGTTTCTCTCCGCCCGAAAGGAGAGCGCCTCTTTCACCCACTATCGTTTTGTACTTGTTAGGCAGGCTTATTATGAAATCGTGGATGTTAGCCGCTTTTGCGGCGGCGATCACCCGTTCATCTGTGGCGTCAAAGCTGCCGTAAGATATGTTCTCTTTTATCGTGCCCAGGAAAAGCATGGTATCCTGATGCACTATGCCTATCTGTTTCCTCAGGGAATACAGTTTGCACTTCTTCACATCGATCCCGTCAATTGAAACTGTTCCTGAGGCCGCATCGTAAAACCTCGGTATCAGGTTCACGAAAGTGGTCTTGCCCGCTCCTGACCTGCCGACGAGCGCGATTATCTCGCCAGGCTTTGTCCTTAAATTAATGTTATTAAGGATGGGAGCGCCTTTTTCATAAGCAAAATTGACGTTATTGAAAACAATCTCTCCTTTGATCGCTGGCAGTTCGACCGCGTCCTTTGCATCGGCTATGGCTGGCTTTGTGTCCAGGACCTCAAAGACCCTCTCAGACGCCGACAGAGACCGCTGTATCGCTATCGTGATCTTTCCCAGAGTTGAAATAGGGGTGGCTATGAGTCCCACGCCGACAAAGAAAGCTATGAGGTTATTGATGCTCAGCTGTCCCGCGACGACCTCGTAAGCGCCGTACCAGATCACGGCGGCCACGGATATGGCCTGGATCAGCTCGAGCAGGGGTTTCTGGGTAGCGTCTATCTGGACCTCCCGCATTGTCAGCCAGAAGCTTTTTTCCATCTCGTCCCCGAAGTACTTGACTTCATGCTGTTCGGTGGTGAAAGACTTGATGACCTTTATACCGGCGACCTTTTCGGCGAGTATCGAATAAATGTCCCCGGCTTTTCTTTGGGTCTGGCGGGCGGCTTCCCTTATCTTAGAGGAGAAGCGCGATATCGTGAACATGATTATAGGGGCCACAAGAAGCGCAAGTGCGGTCAGCCGCAAATTAAGCCTCACGAGATAGATCAAAGCGCCGCTGAGCGTAAGGACATTCGGCAGTATTTCAGTTATGCTCAGCATCATTGCGTTCTGCAGGGACCCGGTATCGTTCACTATCCTTGACATGACGTCCCCGACGCGCCATTTAGCGAAGAAATCGAACGACAGGGTCTGGATGTGCCTGTAAATGTCTTTCCTAAGGTCGATTATCATCCTCTGCCCCGCGAATGACATCAGGTAGACCTGTCCGTAGCTGAGGAGGCTCCTGAAGAAATATATGGCAACGGCGGCAACGGCGATCGTGTTAAGGAGGTGAAAATCCTTTTCTGCGATGGCTTTCGTGAGATTGCTCGCTATGGGTATCAGGGCGATGTTGCACGCAGAAAGCATAACGATGCAAATAAGCGCGGCGAAGATGTTCGCCGTCATCGGCTTTATATATTTAAGGAGTCTTAAGTAAAGCTTCATTCAATATTTCCTCCGCTATCCTGCGCGCGGCGCCCGGCTTCCCAAGGGCCGCTTTCAGTTGACCGCTCATTTCCTTGAGAGCATCGGGGTTATTCAGAAGCGAATCGACTTTGTCAGCCACATCAGCAGCCTGAATTTTGCCCAGGAGTTCCGGAACGACCGCTTTTCCGGTTTTTATGTTTGGAATAGCGAAAAATCCCGTTCTTTTCTGCATGATCTTAACATAGGATCTCTTTAAAATAAAGCCGAGCAGGGGTATCCTCCCAAGAAGATCCCATATCCCTTCAAGCGGTATCATGCTCGAACTGTCCAGCGGGAAGATCGATACCATCGGAGTTCCTATTATCGCCACTTCCGCGGTGTTCGTTCCGGGAATGGTCACGATCATGTCCGAAGCCGCCATTGCGTCGAATTGTTCCTTAAGAATGATCCTGACGGGGATCCCATTGACCGATATACGCCCGTTCACGATCTTAAATCCCGATCTTTCAAGCCGGCTGATGAACTTGTCATAGGGAAGATAGGGGGAAATAATATACGCGAACTGGAGATCTTTCCTCATTGCGGAGAGCTTTTTAATTACGCCGGGATAGAATGACAGGGTGAATTTTATCTGGAACTCGCGGCTTCCCGGAAGAAAAGCGACAAGTTTTCTGTCCGGATCCATATTATTATGGTCAAGGAATTCTTTTTTTGGCCTGTTGATCTTGATGCTGTCCACCATAAGATTGCCGACGATCTCGATCTGGTTTTCCGGATAACCCTGCTTCCTGAACTTCTCATAGATCATTTGGTCGGGCACAAGATATTTCCTGTAAATATTCGGCCATTTGGCGTACGACTCTGAATAGGCGACGGCCGGATATTTGAGCCTTTTCGCGACCATTTTGCCGTAGAGGACATC
>CAYHAH010000112.1:0-2748 GCA_964354575.1 uncultured bacterium | reverse complement strand
CCGACCTCGTTATTGGCGACCATCACTTCAACTCTCAGCACGTCCGCTCTTGTGGCTGTGCCTGCGTCCAGCATTGCGCTGACCTGCCGCAGATGGGATTTGGACATGTCGAGGGTATCTTTCGAGAGCTCGTTCATTTTGGACGCTTTCAGCGCTCCGTAATACGCGTTCACGACGTTATATGCAAGGTCATATTTTGCCTTTTTGTAGTTCTCTTTCGCTATGTCGTAGCCGGCCTCGGCCAATTGAAGTCCGGGGAGGAGTGCTCCGTTAAAAAGCGGCTGGGTGAGTGTGAGCGTATAGCCGTTTATGGAGGCAGTTTCTTCTGTGCCGACGGTGAAGATGCCGAACATTGTATATGGTTTCGTGTACGACTGGCCCGTCTGGCCGGAGAGGCTCACATTCGGTAGGAGCACCCCGAACGCCTGGCCGAGCTTGCCGTCCGCTGCGACAACCCCCTCCCTTGCCGACACGATCGCCGGGCTTTTTTCCATCGCTATGGAAATACTGTCCCTTAAAGCGAGCAAGTTCGCTTCAGGGGTAGCCGCGGCAAACACGGAACATGAAAAAACGATGACGATCGTAAAAAGTAAAATTGGTTTTATCATCAATAATTCCCTCCTTAGATATGATTAGTATGATATGTATGATATGCTATATCAGGGAGGGTGATTCTGTCAAGCGTCAGATTATGTCCACGCCTGCGTCCATGCGTTTTACGACATGATGGTCCGCATTAAGCCCGCTCACGGCATCCAGGTATTTCTCCGCCTCCGATAGATCGCCCAGCGCAAGGTACAAAGCCGGGCCCGACCCCGACATTTTCCAGTCCTGCCCCGTTGCGCGGTCAAGTGCTTCCTTTATCCTGCCGACTTCGGGGAAAAGGGAAACGGCCGCTTTTTCAAGCGCGTTATGCGAGGTTCCCGCTCCCACATCATCAGATTTTTCATAAACGGCTTTGGTGGAAACCTTGATCCTGGGGATCACAAGCAGGAAGGCGGAACCCGTTTGCGGATTCATCTTCTCGATTTTCTCTCCCCTGCCGGTGCATCTGGCAGTGCCTCCGACAAGACAAAACGGCACATCGGACCCGATTTTCCCTCCGATTTCAAGCAGTTTTTCCCTGTGAAGGTTCAGATTGAACAGCTTGTTCATCCCGATCAATGTTGCGGCCGCGTCCGATGAACCGCCGCCTAACCCCGCTGACAACGGGATGTTCTTTTTAATTTGTATCATGACGCCATTTTTGATCTTTGCTTCATCCAGCAGCAGTTGAGCGGCCTTATGTGCCGAATTATCTTCTATGCCGGGAATTGAACATGTGACCTTTATTCCGGAATCAGCGGTCTTTATGTCAATTTCGTCATGAAGGGATATGGATTGCATTATGGAATCGATGTCGTGGTAGCCGTCCGGGCGCTTTCCGACGATCTTCAGCGAGAGATTCAGCTTTGCATACGCCCTTAACTTGATCATATTATTTTTTTGAGATTGCATTTAATTTTTTCATCATTCTTGATTTTTTCCTTGAGGATGTATTCTTGTGAAGCACCCCATGTTCGGCGGCCTTATCAACCGCGCTTATGACCGCGGCAACCGCTGCGGCGGCCCCCTTATCCTTTGAAGATATCAGCTTTAAGGCCTGTTTGACCAGTTTTTTGATATTGCCTTTGACCGCCAGGTTCCTTGCCCTGTTTTTCCTTGATTTCCTGATATATTTGATCGCCGCTTTTATGTTTGCCATTAAACTCTCCTTGTCCTAAGTCCATCGAAGGACTTGCCCTGAGTCTTCCGAAGGGCTTTTAAATCTCAACTTTTCGTTGTATAATAGCACGAGTTTTTCATGAAATCAATAAACGAATGGTTCTCAAAGAAAAAAGAAGAAAAAGAGCTGGAAGCAAGATCGGAAAAGCTCGATATACCCGGGAATTTATGGGTAAAGTGCTTCGGCTGCAAACAGACGATATATTCCAAGGACCTTGAAGGCAACCTGAAAGTCTGTCCTAAATGCGGCTATCACTTCAGGCTCACCTGCAATGAAAGGTTAAGGATAACCGCGGACGAAGGATCTTTCAGCGAATATGACGCCCTGGTCGTATCAAGGGACTTCCTCAAGTTCACCGACACAATGCCCTACGCCAAACGCCTGGAAGAAGCGAAGAAGAAGACAAACCTCCACGAAGCGATAATCAGCGGAGAAGCCAGGATCAACGGCTTCAAGGCAGGCCTTGGCATAATGGATTTTGGCTTCATCGGAGGAAGCCTGGGCTCCGTTGTGGGCGAAAAGGTGACCAGGTTGATAGAGAGGTCTATCGAAAACAAGTTCCCCGTGATAATATTCCATGCGTCGGGCGGAGCAAGGATGCAGGAAGCAATAATGAGCTTGATGCAGATGGCGAAGACCTCCGCCGCCCTGTCAAAGCTTCAAAAAGCCCGTCTGCCGTACTTATCGGTCTGCACCGATCCAACAATGGCAGGCGTTTCCGCCTCATACGCGATGCTTGGCGATATTATAATTTCCGAGCCGGACGCCCTTGTCGGCTTTGCGGGCCCCCGCGTCATCGAGCAGACAATAAAACAAAAGCTCCCGCCGGGTTTCCAGAGGGCTGATTTCGTGCTGAAGCACGGTTTCCTGGACATGATCGTGGAAAGAAAGGAAATGAAGGACACGCTCACAAAAATACTGAGGTTCTTTGCGGAGTAAATTATGGCGAACTTGCCGAGATTAATGCTTGATTTTGAGAGACC
>CAYHAH010000111.1:0-2055 GCA_964354575.1 uncultured bacterium | reverse complement strand
AAGATAATATTCCACCTCATAGCGCTCGGCGGGGAATACACGAACATATTTCCTTTTTCTCTTCCTGTACAGAGGATTCAGGATATATTCCCCGAATTCGCGGGACAGATCAAAATAACCAGCGTATTTCTTGAAATATCTTCCATCCCGCGATCCGACGAACGCTATGGCATCTGACTTATTGACCTCATCGATCGGGCTGCCGGCTTCCAGGTCCGCTCCCTTTCCGGAGAACATGAGGCGCATCAATCCGATCTCCGTGAAAAAGCGAAAGTTGAAATCAGCGGAAAACAGCCTGCGGTAACCATCGGGCGTCAGCGGCCTGCCTGCCGCGATGCCCGGGACCAGCTTATTGTGGATATGCACGAAAAGCATCAGCCCGTCTTTCATCATAGCCCTGTCCATCTCTCTGGCGCACAATTCCTTCTCCTCGATATATTGAAGGGCATCCATCGAAATCATGACCTTGAAAAAATCGTCGACAAAAGGAAGTTTTTCCTTGGCGTCCAGAAGGATACAGCTCGCCCCCTCCCCCGCCATGTACCTTTTTGTGAAATAAAGCCCCCGAAAACTTATATCAACGCAGAACAGGTCGTTGGAGCCGAAATGCCCGGAAATGAGATATGACAGATGCCCCATCCCGCACCCAAGGTCAAGGATCCTCCCGCCGCCGGACAGCGCGTCCTTGATGGCGGGGAAGAACGGCATTGCCGAGATCAGGCTGGGGCAGGAAAAACGATATTTAGCGTAATTGGCGAAGGGACTGTTCTCTATAAAAGTGGCTAGCTTCCAAAAACTCATTTTAAATTTTTTGCCAAAGAACTTATTGAACAAAGATTCCAAATTAAGCGCCAGGTTAACGAACTTTTCCCCCATGAACAGCATGACGGTTTTATCAAGAGCGCGATCCGTTCCGGCTCTCTTTATCGCATCAACGGCGGCTTTAGACGGCTTCAGGTCCTTATAGATCAATATCCCGCTGACGATCGGATACTCCCGGCACTTGCACGCGGCAACGCCGAACATTATCTCCTGGTCTTCCCGCGCGGATCTAAGGCCCGGCACATAGATGATGTCCAGGCCGGCCCCGCACGAAGGACAATATAATGATCTAACGGCTTCAGACCTCATGTTCCCTCCGAAAAAATCATTTTATCCGAACAATGATAAAGCCGTCAAGGCGAGAATTCCCTCTTTCATAATGTTTGCGGTTATTATAAAATCATTGGAGCTTATGAAAACCTTATGGGACAAAAAATGGGAAAAATTCAAGAACGAAACAATCTCCCATTCCACCCTCGACCCGGTGACGAGGGCGATCATCAGGTCCATGGTGAAGCACATACCTGCCGAGGTTAAAACAATGCTCGAAACCGGCTGCGGAACAGGCAGAATATGCTTTGCTCTCGCCCGATCGTTCCCGAACGCACAGATCACCGGCACCGACATATCCGGGGACTCGATAGACCTTTGCCTGAAAGGGAGATCGGAAAAGAAAATAGAAAATACGGATTTCAAGTTGATGGACATCAATAAACTCGAATTTGCTGACGGCCACTTTGATGTTGCCATGAGTGAAGGGGTCTTGCAGCATATCCCCAGCGACATTTCCGGCCTCAAGGAAATGGTCAGGGTAACGAAACGGGGCGGCCTTGTTTTTTCTTCGGTCATAAACTTGAAGTGCCTGCCCCATACCATCTATAAATTTTTAAAAGGCAAACGATACGAGCACTATCCCGAAAAATCGTACACGCATAAAAGCCTGACAAAACTGTTCGCTGATGCCGACTTGAAAAACATAGAGATTTACGGCGTTTATCCCGGATATGCCATGCAAAGGATCGAAGGATACCTGCCTGTGCTGGGGCCGATAATCACGCAGCTTCTCTATTTGACCGCGTTCCTTGTCGACAAGGTCACGAACAACTGGTTCTCCGATCAATTCGGGATCCAGATCGTCGCAAAGGGCGTTAAATGAAAAAAGTAGCCCATCTTACCGTCAAATACCTTAACTTCTCGGAAACGTTCATTTACGAGCAGGTCCGCAACATGAAA
>CAYHAH010000110.1:0-3703 GCA_964354575.1 uncultured bacterium | reverse complement strand
TCATGAAAAGCGTTCCCTTCCGCGCGGCCGCGCCTGAAGAGGTGAAAGCAGCCACGCTAGCTCTTTCCACTCTTAAGACGATATACCGTAAATACGGCAGGGAATCCGCTGTCGTGATCGGCGTGCTGTTCCTGCTTGTTTTGCTCTCTATATTCGGGCTGTTCGGAAGAGGCAAAAAGGAATATCCCGTCGAGGAGATCCGGGAAGAGGCCGCCAGGGAAGAAGAGGTCCCGATAGTCGATCAGATGAAAGAGATGGCGTCGCAAAACCCCGAGCTTGTGGCGCAGCTTATAAGATCATGGGTTAAGCAGGAGGGATCTTAATGTTAAAAGGGTACGAAAGGGCCGCCGCGGTGCTGTCGCTTCTGGGAGATGAGCTTTCCCAGAAGATATTGAGCTATATTCCCGAAGACGACGCCGTTTCAATAATATCCGCATCCGAATCATTGAAGACCCCTTCAAAAGATGTTTTACTGGACGTCGTTTCCGAATTCAACGATTACATGGTGAATGCCAGGAAAGAACCTGCCGAGCATGCCGCGGAAGAGGGAACAAAGGCCGAAGAAGGGGCTGAGCCTTTTGCTGAGCCGGGATCCTCGCTTGATATGATCTCAAGGGCTTCCGCGCAGTCCCTGGCAAAAGCGCTTGAAGGAGAGAGGCCCGAGGTTTCCGCATATGTGCTTTCACATCTTCCGGTGGAAAAAATTTACGAGGCCTTAAATCTCCTTAAGGAGAACAAGGGGCTGGTTGAATCAAGGCTTCTGTCGATAAAGGACGTGCCTATCGCGAAGGAACTCGAAGAGAAAATATTGAAGAACATCTCCGAGAGGCTTGCTTAATGGGGTTGATAAAAAAAGGGCTTTTGACCGAGAAAGGCGTTCTTTACCTGGAAGAACAAGCCCCGTCAGCCGGGACCGCGCAAACCGTCCTCGATGAACTCCCCGAGACCGAATTGCCGGAAACGTTAAGGGCCGAGGAACTTGGAATAAAAACGGAAGAACTCGTTGATTTTGCGAAAAACGAGGCCGAACAGATCGTGAAAAAGGCGATGGAAGAGTCGGAGCAGATAAGGGAACACGCGAAGGAATCAGGGCTCGAGGAGGCGCGCAGGGTCGCGGAAGAGACAGCGTCCGACAAGGTGAAAGAGGCGCTGGAGACCTTGAATCAGGCCGTGATAGAAAGAAAAAAGATCATAAAGGATGCCGAAGGTGAGATACTCCGCCTCTCCTTAAAGGTTGCCGAACAGATAATCAAATCGGAAGTGTCGCTCCACAGGGATGTGTCCCTGAACATTGTTTCTGACGCCATAAGCAGGGTGAGCGACAGGGAACAGGTCATAGTAAAGGTGAACAGGGAAGACCTTGAGAACATAAAAAAATACAAGGACAGGATCGGCAGCATCATCGACGGCATAAAGAGCCTCTCCATCGTGGAGGACGCCTTGGTTGAGCCGGGAGGATGCGTGATCGAGACGAATCTCGGCTATATCGACGCCAGAATATCCACCAAGCTTTCCGCTATTGAAGAAGCCTTCCGAAAGGCAAAGTAAATGGCCGACATAGATTTCGAAAAGTACTACAAAGCACTGGAGCACGCGGACCTTGTCAAGGTGATCGGGAAGGTCATTCAGGCGGTCGGGCTCATCATAGAAGCGCAGGTCCAGGGCGTTTCAATCGGCGACCTTTGCATGCTGAGGATCGGAAAGGGAGACGTTGAATCTTTTGCCGAGGTGGTGGGATTCAGGGAGGGAAGGGTTTTGCTCATGCCTCTGGGCACAACTTCAGGGATCTCTCCCGGAAGCCAGGTGCTTGCGGCCGGCCATCCGCTCAAGGTCAAAGTGGGGCCCAAGCTCCTCGGAAGGATACTTGGAGGGCTGGGAGAGCCCATAGATGACAAGGGGCCGATCGAATATGAGACTGAAAATTCACTTGATGCCGAACCGCCGGATCCCGTGAAAAGGCCCCGCGTGACCGATGTCCTGAAAGTCGGGGTACGGGCGATAGACGGACTTCTTACCTGCGGGAGAGGCCAGCGCATGGGGATATTCTCCGGTTCGGGAGTCGGGAAAAGCACCCTTATGGGCATGATCGCGAGGAATGCCGAAGCGGATGTCAACGTGATATCCCTTATAGGAGAGCGCGGAAGGGAAGTAAGGGATTTCATCGAGGAGTCCCTGGGGGAAGAGGGACTGAAAAAATCCGTCGTTATCGTCGCCACATCGGACCAGCCGCCGCTCATCAGGCTGAAAGGCGCTTTTGTCGGGACCGCCATTGCGGAATATTTCCGGAACAGAGGGCTTAAGGTCATCTTGATGATGGATTCCATAACGAGATTTGCCATGGCGCAGAGGGAGATCGGGCTTGCGACGGGGGAGCCGCCGACGACCAGGGGTTATACGCCGTCGGTGTTCGCGCTTCTTCCCAGGCTCATGGAAAGATCGGGCACGGCGGAGGTCGGATCGATCACCGCTTTCTATACGATACTTGTAGAGGGGGATGATTTTAACGAGCCGATCGCCGACCAGTCGAGGTCTATCCTGGACGGCCACATTATCCTTTCCAGGGACCTTGCCGCAAAAAATCACTACCCCGCGATCGATGTCCCGCATTCCGTGAGCAGGCTCATGACGAACCTGGTCTCCGACGAGCACAGGGAAGCGGCGGCGAAACTGAGGGAAGTCCTTGCGAGACACTCGGAGGCGGAGGACCTGATAAACATAGGCGCTTACGTGAAGGGGAGCAACCCGAAGATAGATTATGCCATAAGCAAGATCGACGAGGTGAACGAATTCCTGAAGCAGGGAACGTTCGATCAATGCGACTATGAGGAGACCGTAGAGCGGCTTCTCAGCATTTTTTATTAAAGGAGTAATTCATGGCGCGCGAACAAAAACCGGGAAAGTTCAAATATGCCCTTGAGACCGTCCTCAGGGTAAGAGGCATAAAGGAGAGGAAGGAAAAAGAGAGATTCGCCGAAAAGCAGAGGGAGTATCTGACCGAGAAAGAAAAAGAGGAGCAGCTTGAGGAGGAAAAAAGGGAAAAAGAAGGCGAGCTGAAGCACATCATAAAAAAAGGGCCGATATCCCAGTTCGAGAAAGTGCTCAGGCGGCACGCTCACCTGGGAGTCTTGAGAAAAGACATTGACGAACAGATAGAAAAAGTAATAGACGCTTCGAAGCGTCTTGAGAGCCAGAGGTCAAAGCTGATCGAATCAATGAAGGACAGGAAGATCATAGAAAAGAACAGGGAGCACAAGGTGGACGAATACGATCAGATGATGAAAGACCTTGAGATCAAATTCCTTGATGAGATCGCAACGCAGCGCTTTAAACGGGGGCTTTAGTCACGCGTCCGGCTTTCATGCACTTTGTGCAGACATAAGCTTTCTTTATCTTGCCGCCCACCATAATGTGGATGTGCTGCAGGTTCGGCAGCCACTTCCTTAATGACTTTCTGTTCGAATGGCTTACCGTGTTGCCGACGCTCGGCTTTTTCTTGCAAATAAAACAGATCCTCATGGAAAGAATTGTACCATATAATATTTATAATTTCAACTTTATGGTAAAATAGCGGTCTCTTATGCAGCAAACGCTTGTCAGGTACCTCAAAGGCGTCGGGCCCAGAATTGCCGACATTTTGTCAAATTTAGGCGTCGAAACGGTTGAAGACCTGATCTATTACTTTCCGCGCGAATATGAGGACAGG
>CAYHAH010000109.1:0-6923 GCA_964354575.1 uncultured bacterium | reverse complement strand
CTTCCGCTGGTCGGCTGGCTCTCGAAACCCATCAGGCATTCACTTTCCCTGGTCTTCATCTCGGTCTCTTTCATTCTTTCAGCGGCGCTCATCCCCCTGGTCATGTCGGGCGGCACCGCGACTTTCCGCATGCCTCTGGCTTTCGGCTTCAACATGGTCTTCACCGCCGACGGCCTCGCAGTTTTCATGGCCTGCGTCTCGTCTTTCATCAGCGCGATAATCATCCTTTATTCGTTCGATTACATCAGCCACTACGAGAACCAGAACGAGTATTATTCGATGGTCGTCCTGTTCTGCGGCTCGATGATGGGCCTTGTTTATTCCGCCAACCTGATATTGCTGTTCGTTTTCTGGGAGCTCACGGCCATAACAAGCTGGCGGCTTATCGGGTATTTCAGGGAAAAGGTGCATGTGTTGAAAGCCGACAAGGCTTTCCTTGTCACCGTCTTCGGCGCGCTGATGATGCTTATCGGCTTTGTCGCTATTTATCAGCAAACGGGGTCGTTTGACCTTGCGGTGATAAAACAGGCGTTGAGCTCCCATCCGTTATCGAATATTCTGGTCGCACTGATATTTATCGGGCTGCTTTCAAAATCGGCGACTCTGCCGTTCCACACCTGGCTTCCCGACGCGGGCGTTGCGCCTTCTCCTGTCACGGCCCTTCTCCATGCCGCGGTCCTTGTGAAGATCGGCGTTTATGTTTTCGCCAGATTATTCGTGTCAACCTTGACGATCGGGCAGGTGTGGCACACGATCGTTCCCCTTGTTGCAGTCGCAAGCACGCTTGTTTCCGCGGCGGCGGCGATGTATGAGACGGACATTAAGCGGCTGATAGCTTATTCCACGGTCAGCCAGATAGGGTTCATATTCTTCGGGCTGGCGACGGGGAACGTCATCGGCGTCGCGGGCGGGCTCCTTTACATATTAATGCACGGCCTGGCCAAGGCAGGACTCTTCCTCTGCGCCGGGATAATCGAGCAGAACACAAAGATAAAAGACATCACGAAACTCGGCGGGCTCATAAAAACCATGCCCGTTACGGCGGTATCATTCCTTTTCTGCGCGCTGTCGGTAATGGGAGTTCCGCCGTTCGGCGGATTCTTCAGTAAGTACATGGTCTTTGCCGGTGCGATACAGGCGGGGCAATATTTGCTCGCGATCCTGCTTTTGTGCGGAGCATTCATGACGATAATTTACCTTTTCAGAGTGTTCAACATGGTTTTTCTCGGCGAGGCGAAGGTTCCCGCAAAGGAAGGCTCGGTTACGATGATAACCTGCGTGGCGGCGCTTGCGGCGCTTTCTCTCATCGGCGGGATATTCATAAGTTATCCGGCTGAGTTCGCCAAAACGGCGGCGCAGCAGATGCTGGGGATACTGAAATGACGGCAATTACATTAATACTCACCTTCCTGAATTTCTTGCTTGCGGCATTTTTATTCAGGAGCAACGCAGTATTCACTTTGCCGTGGCTCGGCTTCGGGCTCGATTTCTCGCTTAGGATATACAGCTTCAGCGCTTTCATAATGCTCGCCGCGTCGATATTCGGATTCTTGATAGCGCTGTACTCGACCGCGTTCATGAAGGGCAAGAGATATGCGAACCTGTTCTATGGCCTGCTTCTTCTCTCGCTGGTTTTCATCAACGGCGCCGTTGCGGCGGACAATCTCATAGTAATGCTTTTCTTCTGGGAAGGGCTTCTCGGGACAATGTTCGGGATGATAGCGATAGGGAACAGCAATGCCTTCAAGACGGCCACAAAAGCTTTCGTCATTCTCGGCATTTGCGACCTCTGCATGATGTTCGGGATCATACTTACCGGGCACCTTGCCGGAACACTGGCTATTTCTCAGATCCATTTGCCGCTCGATACTCTCGGAAGCATCGCTTTCATATTCCTGATGATAGGGGCAATATCAAAAGGCGGCTCGATGCCTTTCCACAGCTGGATCCCGGACGCGGCAATTGACGCTCCGCTTCCTTTCATGGCGATATTCCCCGCGGCGCTCGAAAAGCTCCTCGGCATATATTTCCTGACAAGGATATCGCTGGACATGTTCAGGCTCACGGCGGATTCCTGGGTGAGCATTCTTATGATGACGATCGGCGCGGTCACCATAATCCTGGCGGTAATGATGGCATTGATACAGAAGAACTATAAAAAACTTTTGTCCTATCACGCCATAAGCCAGGTCGGGTACATGATACTCGGCATCGGCACCGCGACTCCCGCGGGGATCGTGGGCGGCATATTCCACATGATAAACAACGCAATGTACAAGAGCTGCCTCTTTTTGACCGGCGGTTCGGTGGAGAAACAGACCGGCACGTCCGACCTTGAAAAGCTCGGCGGTATCGGCTGGAAAATGCCGGTAACTTTCATCTGCTTCATTATCACCGCCGTCTCGATATCCGGAGTGCCGCCGTTCAACGGGTTCTTTTCGAAGGAGCTTGTCTATGACGGAGCTCTTGAGAGGGGATTGGTATTCTATCTTGCCGCGGTTATCGGATCATTTTTTACCGCAGCATCATTCTTAAAGCTCGGCCATGCCGCTTTCATGGGAAAATTGAGAGAAGAGAACAGGAACATCAAGGAAGTCCCGTGGCCGATGCTTGTTCCCATGATAATCATCGCCGGCGGCTGCATAGTTTTCGGCTTTTGGAATTCCCTCCCGATCAATATCATCCAGCCCGTGCTTGGAGCCAGGCTTGAAGGCCACAGTTTCGCCGGATTCCCGGCAAACTTCATGCTCGTTGTGATCACGTTGATCGTTCTGGCGGGAGCCGTAATAAATCACCTTTACGGCGTAATTAAGAGAGGAAGCGGGCTGAAAGCCGTTGATCACATCCATTACGCGCCGGGGTTATCCTGGCTGTACGACAGGGCGGAAAAGAGAGTGTTCGATCCGTATAATATCGGCATGTTCTTCGTCGGCCTTGTGACAAGGATCGGCTGGTGGATCGACAGGGGAATAGACTGGATATACGATGTTTTTACGGTCAAATTGACATTTGCTTTCACGAACGGGATAAGAAAAGCACACAGCGGAAGTTTATCGATGTATCTCGCGTGGTCGCTTGTCGGGGCGATCCTGGCGGTAATATTCATGATAAGGTAAAAAATGTTCTCTTTATTGATATTGATGCCATTGCTCGGCGTAATAATATTGAACCTGCCGTTCGGCAGGTTAATGAGAAAGATCGCTTTCTGGGTCTGCCTCGCCCTGTTCTCCGCCCAGGTCCTTTGGGTCCTGACGCCGGTATCCGCCGCTTTCGAGCCGATATTTAAATTCAACCTTATCGTTGACGACCTGAGCAGGGTAGTGCTTTTTTGCATAGGCATGGTCCTTTTTGCGGCGCTTTTTACCGGAGAGCACGTTATCACGGACGAAGACAAAAGATTTAATTTCCTGAACCTGCTTTTGATAGCGCTTGCAGGGTTGAACGGCGTTGTGATGGTCAAGGATGTTTTTTCCTTGTATGTTTTTCTTGAAATAACCGCAGTTGCGTCCTTTGTACTCATATCGTTATACAGGGACAAGGATGCGCTTGAAGCCGCGTTCAAGTATCTTGTCCTCTCGGCCGTTGCGACGGTAATGATGCTTTCAGCCATCGCCTTGCTTTTGCTTGTTTCCGGCGGCACTGGTTTTTCGGCGATAAACGCCGCGATAATGACTTCCCCGCACAGTTCGTTGATCACCATGGCCATGGGGCTTTTCATCTGCGGGCTTTTCATAAAGGGAGGCCTCATGCCTTTTCACGGATGGCTGCCCGACGCGTATTCGGCGGCGCCTTCCCCGGTTTCTGTGCTTCTCGCGGGGATAGTGACAAAGACCGTGGGCATTTACGCGTTGATAAGGATAGTCACTCTTGTTTTTGTTTTTGATGATCCCGTCAAGCTTCTGCTTATGTTCGTGGGCGCCGTCTCGATCGTTTTCGGCGCTCTTGCCGCGCTTGGGCAGAGCGACATGAGGAGGATGCTTGCCTATTCCAGCATAAGCCAGGTCGGCTATATTGTCATAGGACTGGGCTGCGGCACGGCATTGGGTATATTCGGCGCCGTATTCCACCTGCTGAACCATGCGATCTTCAAGACCCTTCTGTTCGTGAATTCCGCCGCCGTTGAATCCCAGACGGGGCAGCGGAACATGGACAGGATGTCGGGGCTCGCGGAGAAAATGCCGGTCACCGGACTCACCTCGCTTCTGGCGTCCCTTTCCGCCGCGGGGATCCCTCCGCTCTCGGGCTTTTGGAGCAAACTACTGATCATCATGGCGCTCTGGATATCCGGCTATTATTTTTACGCCGCTCTCGCCGTGGCGGCCAGCGCGATCACGCTTGCTTATTTTCTTTCGATGCAGAGGCGCGTTTTCTTCGGCAAGACCGGCAGTGAATTTAATAATGTAAAAGATGCGGGATTTAAATTGTTATTGCCGTCTCTTGTACTCGCGTTATTAATAGTTGCGATAGGTTTGTTATTTCCTTTTCTGGCGGGCATGTACGTTAACCCCGCGGCATTGTTGGGGGGATAGCTGATGGATGAAATACTTCTTATAGTTCTGACCGCGGCGGCGTTGTGGACGGTAATGTCCAGAAGCCTCCTGCGGTCCGCCATCGGGCTTGCGCTGACAAGCGCGATACTCTCCGTGATCATGTTCGATCTCGGCAGCCCCATTGCGGCCGTTTTCGAGCTGTCGGTTTGCGCGGGGCTTATATCCGCGCTGTTCTTCAGCATAATAACCATTACAGAACCTTTGACCCCCGAAAAGGTCGTTCAGGAATGGAAGGCAAGGCTCGAGAGATTCTGGTACCTGCCGGTGATAGTGCTGCTGGCCGGGCTCGTTTTGAGGTTCATAAAAGTGAATATCAATATCAAACTGCCGGCGCCCGGGGAATTTATCGATGTAAGGAACCTATTGTGGACGAATAGGCAGCTTGACCTCATAGGGCAGATAATAATCCTGCTCTGCGGGGTTTTCGGCATAGTGATATTATTGAAAGAAATGAGGAAAAAGAATGGATAGCGCGGCTCTGCACCTGTTCTGGGCTTACGGCGTTTATATAATGATCATATTCATTATAGGGCTTTACTGTATCCTGGCTACGCTGAATATCGTGAGGGTCCTGATAGGCATCGAAGTCCTGATGAAAGCCGTGACTCTTCTAATCGTAATTTCGGGCAGCGTCGCGGGGCGAATAGCTCTTTCCCAGGCGATGATAATAACGCTGATAGTCATAGAAACGGTGTTCATTGCGGTGGCGATGGGCATAGTATTGTGTGTTTTCGGCCGCGACAAGACCCTTGATCCGAGGAACCTGACGAATTTGAAAGGATAAAGCATGAGCGGATTTTTACTTACGCCTCCGGTCAGTTTCATAATAATATTGATAGCGTCATGGCTTCTTTCGTATGCCTCGTCTTTCCTCTCGTTCAAGGCAAAGCAGACGGAGGGCGGGAAACAATCATACGCCTGCGGCGAGGATATTTATGACAACATGGCGAGGCCCGATTTCAGCCAGTTCTTCAAATTTGCGTTCTTCTTCACGCTCGCGCATGTCACGACTTTAATTATCACCACCATGCCTAAAGGCACGGTCGATATGTTCTTTATTGCGATCGCATATATTATGGCGGGGCTCGTTTCGTTACTGATATTGTTCAGGAGCTGAGATTATGAAGGTTTTCGATAAGATCGTGAACTGGTCAAGGATAAAGTCGCCGTGGGTGCTGCATTTTAACACCGGTGCGTGCAACGCATGCGACATTGAGATAGTTGCGTCGCTTACCCCGAGGTACGACCTTGAACGTTTCGGGGTCCTGCTCAAGGCAACACCGCGGCACGCCGACATACTGCTGTGCTCGGGGCCGGTAACAAGGCAGGTGGAGGACAGGCTGATAAGGATATACGAACAGATGGCGTCCCCGAAGTTCGTTGTTGCGGTGGGGACCTGCGCGTGTTCAGGCGGGGTTTTCAGCGGCTGTTATAATGTCAAGGGCGGAATAGACGCGGTAATACCGGTTTCGGCTTATATTCCCGGCTGTCCCGCAAGCCCGAAAGCGATCATGGACGGAGTGGTCAAGCTGCTTCAGAGCCTGGAGGGAAAATGATGTCAGAAGAAGAAAAGATCAAAGAGGAGCTGACCGGCAAGTTCAATTTCCTTACTGATAAAGTGTCCATAAAAAGGGCGAGGCGCCTTTTCCTGGAAGTGAACATGGAAAAGTTCTCCGAGGTGTTCGATCACGCCGTGAGGTCGCTCGGCTTTTCAATGCTTTCTACAATAACCGGCCTCGATGAAGGCGAAAGGTTTGGCCTCATATATCACCTTGCTTCCGAGACTGGCGTATTGCTGAACATCAAGACGAGCATACCGAAAGAAGATCCCATCCTTCAGACGGTCACGGGGTATTTTCCGAGCGCGGAAATGTATGAAAGAGAAATGGCGGACCTTCTGGGCATGAACGTAAAAGGCCTGCCAAAAGGGAGCCGTTATCCTCTGCCCGATGATTGGCCGGCCGATCAATATCCCCTGCGAAAGGGATGGAAAAGCGACGTATTGGACAAAAAGGAGAAAAGCTGATGTCAGAAGAAGAAAAAGAATTTAAGATCCCGATAGGGCCCCAGCATCCGGCGCTGAAAGAGCCCGTGAGCTTCAGCCTCGCGCTGAAGGGCGAAAGGATCACGGGGGTTGACGTGCGTCTTGGCTACAATCACCGCGGGATAGAAAAAGCCTGCGAGGAGAGGACTTATATCCAGGATGTTTATCTTGTAGAGAGAATATGCGGGATATGCTCCCACGCGCATTCCACCTGCTTTGTGCAGGCAGTTGAAGAAATAGCGGGGCTTGAAGTTCCAAAGAGAGCTCTGTATATCCGGACATTGATCGGAGAACTTGAGAGAGTTCACAGCCATCTCTTGTGGCTTGGC
>CAYHAH010000108.1:0-8377 GCA_964354575.1 uncultured bacterium | reverse complement strand
CTCAGCAGTTGTATATTTTAAGGAAATAGGGGGTAAAAGCATGACAGGAAGCGTTAAAATGAAGGGAAAGACCGTTGATGAGGCGGTCGGCCTTGCACTTCAGGTGCTTGGCAAGGGGAGGGAAGAAGTAGACGTAAAGGTATTGAGCGAGGCAGAAAGCGGGTTGCTAGGCGTTTTTGGAGGAAAAGAGGCTGAGGTGGAGGTGTCTCCAAGGATGCCCGTAGGGGAGCAGGGTAGGGCCGTAGTTCAGGAGATCCTGGACAAGATGGGCTTTCTGACGCTTGTATCCATAAAGGCAGAGGAAGGGGACACTGTTAACCTTGAAATCAAAGGGGAGGACATGGGGAGGATAATCGGAAGGGCCGGCTCCTCGATAGATTCCCTTCAATATCTTGCTTCACTCATTTTGAGCAAGAAGCACTCAAAAAGGGTAAGGGTTCTGGTTGATGCCGAGGGATACAGGGAAAAGAGGCAGAAAATGATTAACCAGGATGCCGATGTCGTAGCAAAAGAAGTCGAAAGCACCGGAAAGGAAAAGGCCATGCCTCCGATGTCGGCTGCTGACAGAAGGCTCATCCACATGCACATACAGGAAACCTACCCTGACTTGACCTCATACAGCAGGGGCGAGGGCTCGGGCAGACAGATAGTTTTAGCGCCAAAGGGCGCCGAACCAAAGACATAGACCCTGGAGAAAGCCATGCTTTCTGACACAATTGCCGCCATTGCTACGCCCCTGGGAGGAGAGGGAGGCATAGGGGTGGTCAGGATAAGCGGACCGGATTCACTCAAACTCATCAAATCCATCTTTAAAGCATCCAATAAAGAAGACTTTACAAGCCATAAACTCCGCCACGGCTGGATTATGGATAAATCAAGGGACGTTGATCAGGTAGTCGTCTCTTACATGGCATCTCCCAGGAGCTACACGGGGGAGGATGTTGTTGAGATCAGCTGCCACGGTGGCGGAAGGGTCTTAAAGAACGTTCTTGAGCTGGCGATAAATGCTGGCGCAAGGCTTGCCAATCGCGGGGAGTTCACGAAAAGGGCTTTCATGAACGGAAAGATCGACCTTGCCCAGGCTGAAGCCGTCATCGACCTGATCAGGTCAAAAACCAGGGAAGGCTCGCTTTTAGCGGCCGCTCAACTAAAAGGCTCTTTATCTTTCAGGATCAAGGAGATAAAGGACAAACTCCTGGGGTTAATGGCGGAAATAGAAGCCTCCATAGACTTTCCCGATGAGATACCCGACATTGATCCCATCCATGCAGAAAAGATGATATCTGAAGCCGCTGATTCCATCGATAAATTGATCGGAACCGCCGATTTGGGCATGGTGTATCGAGAGGGAGTGTCGATCGCCATAATCGGCAAGCCCAATGTCGGCAAATCAAGCCTTTTAAATGCGCTGGTCAGAGAGGAGAGGGCCATTGTCACGGACGAACCCGGTACTACAAGGGATATTATTGAAGAAGCCCTTAATATCAGGGGAATACCCGCCAGGGTAGTTGATACCGCCGGGATCAGGCATTCTGAAAGCAAGACAGAGCTTTTGGGGATCGACAGGGCTCTGAAGGCCATAGATCTGGCGGATATAGTCCTGTTGCTTCTCGACGTATCCCAGGCATTGTCAGTTGAGGACAGGGACCTTATTGCCAAAACTCAGGACAGCAGAAGGATCGTCGTACTTAATAAGGCCGATCTGCCGCACGAACTAAAGGCAAAGGAAGTGTCTTCAATGGCTGGCGGCGCCCGAATTGTCGAGGTTTCCGCATTGGAAGGTAGCGGGGTAGGGGAGCTTGAGAGTGTAATTTTCGACACCGTCACTTCTAACAAAGTTGTGGCAGGAAACACCGAAGTAATGGTAAACTTAAGACATAAGGAGTCCCTGCTCAGAGCTGGTGAATTGTTGAAAAAGAGTCTCGAATCGCTCGACAAGCATATGCAGGCGGATTTTGTGTCAATTGACCTCAAAGGCGCCATTGCGGCTCTGGGCGAGGTAACGGGTGAAGTTGTAAGTGACGAGGTAATCGACAGGATATTTGAGGAGTTTTGTGTCGGAAAGTGACAAATGTTTCATCCGCCTGCGCCAATGTTTCACGTGAAACATTTAATGGCTTCCCCGCCTGCCGGACGGGCAGGGGCGGACAGGCGTGAAACATTATGCACAGGTGGATAAGAGGTGTGGATAACCAATGTCTAAGATAATAGACGGCAAAGCAAGGGCCAAAGAGATAAGGGACTCTCTTAAATCCGAGGTTTTAGCTATTAAGGCAAAGGGCGTCAGCCCAAAGCTATCTGTTGTGCTCGTGGGGGATGACCCGGCTTCGCATATCTATGTTTCAAACAAAGAAAAGGCATGCGCTGATGTGGGGATACTTTCTGAGACGCACAGATTGGCGGCCAACACCAAAGAATCGGACATCATCAAGCTTGTCGAAAAACTCAACAAAGATAAAAGTGTCCACGGGATACTTGTGCAGCTGCCGCTCCCGGATCATATAGTTGAAGAAAATGTCATAAATTCGACACTGCCTTCCAAGGATGTTGATGGGTTAAGCGCACACAACATGGGGTTACTGGTAAAAGGGGAGGGGGATCCGCTGATACCCTGCACCCCGCAGGGAGTAATAGACCTGATCCGTTCAACCGGCATTGAGATAAAAGGGAAACATGCTGTTGTTGTTGGCCGAAGCAATCTGGTCGGAAAGCCGGCGGCTATACTTTTATTAAGAGAACATGCGACTGTAACTCAATGCCATTCAAGAACTGTTGATCTGGGATCCGTGACAAGACAGGCAGACATTCTTGTCGCGGCGATTGGGAAACCTAAAATTATAACTGCCGACATGGTGAAACCCGGCGCCGTGGTCATCGATGTCGGCACGGTCAGGACAGAAGCCGGATTATCGGGCGATGTTGATTTTGAAAAAGTGAAAGACGTTGCCGGGTTCATTACCCCTGTCCCTGGCGGGGCGGGGCCGATGACGATCGCAATGCTTCTGAAGAATACCATAAAAGCGGCGTCCAAATAAGCATTATTTCATCCGGGGTTTTTCTTTTTTCCTCTTGAGCTTCATTGTGTTTCTGTCGACAATTTCCCATTCCACAATTTCTGATTTGCTGAAACCCATGGCTGCAGCTATCGCGGCTGGGAAATTAATGAACCACTGAAAGCTTTTGCCTCTCTTAACCGCCTGCATCTTTGTGGGGTATCCCATATATAGTAATATTACTATACACAATCCGGGTTGCCAAGCATATTCTGATTTAGGCTTGCTTTCGCGGTGCGGGGAGAATATTATTCGACTGATGGATGGCGAACCAAGGCATTATTTATCCAAGTCCCGTTTCATGAACGGGATCCGTTGCCGCAGGCTTCTCTGGTACAGCTTTAACCGCAGGGAGGATATACCCGAGCCCGACGAATCAACTCATGCATTGTTTGAATCCGGCAAAGAGGTGGGAGAATTCGCACAGAAACTTTACCCCAACGGGATAAAGCTGGAATGGAGCTGGAAACTAAAAAAGAACGCCGAACAGACATTCCCTGCTTTAGCTCTCCGCAGGCCGCTTTTTGAGTCCGCAGCCACATATGACAGCGCATACGCGCAGGCCGACATCCTTCTTCCCGCTGAGGGAGATCAGTGGGATTTAGTGGAGGTAAAAGCCACGTCGGAGGTTAAGCCGGAACATTACATTGAAGTTGCTTTTCAGAAATTTGTGTATGAACACGCCGGCATAGCGATCAACCGGTGTTACCTGATGCATATGAACAGAGAATACGTGCGAATGGGGGAGGTCGAACCTGATAAATTATTCATAAAGAGCGACATCTCCGACAAGGTCAGCGAATTGATCCCCGAGATCGGAAGCGATATCGATTCAATGCTGAAGATAGTCCGGTCCAAGGATGAGCCGGAGCCCGTCATCGGCAGACAGTGCAACAGCCCGTATGAATGCCCGATGATAAGCCTTTGCTGGGAGTTTTTGCCGGAAGGCAATATCCTTACACTTAGAGGGGACAGGAAGGGCATTCGCTTCGGGCTTCTTGAAAAAGGCGTGACAAAGTTAGCCGACATCCCCCCGAATATCAGATTAAGCGAAGAGCAGAAGATACAGGTGGATGCCGAGCGCACCGGGAAGGACCATATCAATAAAGAAGAGATCAAAGCCTTTCTGCAAAAACTTGAATACCCGATCTATTTCCTGGATTTTGAGACGATGAATCCCGCGATACCTCCCTACGACATGACAAGGCCGTTCGATTTTATCGCGTTCGAGTATTCGCTTCATGTCGTGGAAAGGGAAGAGGGAGAGCCCCTCCATTATTCCTATATTGCGCCGGGCGACATCGACCCCAGGCCGGAGATCCTGAGGCAGCTCAAGGGTTTAATGGGGAATTCGGGATCTATCCTGGCCTGGTACGCTACATTCGAAATAAATTGCCTCAGGCAGGCCAGCGAGCGCTACGGGGAATATTCCGGCTGGTTCGAAGAGATCGAAAAGCGTTTCATCGACCTTCTGGAGCCGTTCAGGAAGCTCTATTATTACAGCCCTAAACAGTCCGGTAGCGTGTCCCTAAAGAACGTCCTTCCCGCACTTACAGGGAAAAGCTACGAGGGGCTTGAGATCGAGGAAGGCGGAGAAGCGATGCGGGAATACTACAGGGTGACATTCGACAAAAAGACAAGCGAGGAAGACCGCAGGGCGGTCTTCAGAGCGCTCGAAATATACTGCGGCCAGGACACTCTGGGCATGGTGGATATATTGGAGGAACTGAAGAAAAAAGCTTCCCGGCGATGACCTTGCCCGCTCTCGCGATATTTGATATAATTCCCCTCTATTATGTCTGTGCCTTTTTTTGACCTGAAAATTCAAAATTCTAAGATCCGCAAAGAGATCGACGCTGCGATATCCGCTGTCGTGGACAGCGCCCATTTCATCCTTGGCGCAAACGTTGCCGAGCTTGAAAAGGAAGCCGCGGCTTACCACGGCGCGAAATACGCAGTCGGAGTCGCATCCGGCACGGACGCGCTCCAGCTTGCTCTCAGGGCTTGCGGGATAAAGGAAGGCGACGAGGTCATCACGACGCCGTTCACGTTTGTCGCCACCGCCGAAGCCATATCGTACACAGGAGCGAAACCGGTTTTCGCTGACATCGATCCCGGCACATTCAACATCGATCCTGACAGCATCAAGGAAAAGATCAACAAAAAGACAAAAGCGATAATACCGGTCCATCTTTTCGGCCAGGCGGCGGACATGGATACGATCATGGGGCTGGCAAAAGAACACGGCCTGAAAGTCATCGAGGATTCCTGCCAGGCGATAGGCGCAAAATACGGCGGAAAACATGTTTCAACTATCGGCGACGCAGGAGGCCTCTCTTTCTTCCCCACTAAGAACCTGGGGGGCTTCGGCGACGGCGGAATGGTCATAACCAACGATGAAAACATTTATAATGAAGTCAGGATATTGAGAGGCCACGGCAGCAGAACGACATATCATTATGACATGGTCGGGTTCAACAGCCGGTTGGACGAGATCCAGGCCGCGGTTTTGAGGGTAAAATTGAAACACCTGGAAACCTGGATGGAGGCGAGAAGGAAGAACGCCGCCTTATACAATAAAATGCTCTCCGGAACAGTTGAGATACCTAAGGAACAAAACGGAGCCAGGCACGTTTATAATCAGTACACGATAAGGGTAAAGGACAGGAACAAACTTCAGGAGCATTTAAAGGCGAAAAACATCGGCGCAATGATCTATTATCCTCTCTCGCTTCATCTTCAGAAGGTCTATGAAAACCTCGGATATAGGAAAGGGAGCCTGCCAAACTCCGAGAAGGCGCAGGATGATGTGCTTTCACTTCCGATATTCCCGGAGCTTACAGAAGCCCAGGTAACCGAAGTTGCCGAAGCCGTCAAGGAATTCTACGGAAAATGAAACGCATCAAAGTCGGGGTCATAGGCTGCGGGGTCATGGGCGGCTTCCATCTCAAACAATACGCCAATGTCCCTGAAGTTGAGATAGCCGGAGTTTCAGATATAGACCCTTCCAGGGCTCCTCAGGGCGTGAGATTCTTCAATGACTACAGGGATCTTCTCAAGATCGCTGACGCGGTTTCGATCACAACCCCTACATCCACTCATTTTGACGTGGGGATGGCGGCGCTTGATGCGGGATGCCATGTTCTCATCGAAAAACCCATTGCGGTCACCGCCGAACAGGGCGGAAAACTGGTCAAAAAGGCAAAGGCCATGAGGAAAATACTCGAGGTCGGACATATAGAAAGGTTCAATCCGGCATATGCGGCGCTCATCGATCAGCTTGGGAAAGACATCCCGGCTATCATCGACATCAAAAGGTTCTCTCCTCTTCCCGCCCGGATAACCGACGCTTCATGCGTCATCGACATGATGATACATGACATCGACCTTGCGAGGCATCTTGCTGGAGCGGAAGTTAAGTATGTCAATGCCACAGGGAAAAAGGTCAAGACCGACAAACTGGACCAGGCTTTCGCGGTCATTGTCTTCAGGAACGGCACGGTCGCCAATATAGAGGCAAGCAGGGTGCACAGTGAAAAGGTCAGAAAGCTAATAACCGCCGGCGGGAAAAATGTCTACGAGGCAGACCTTCTAAACAGGAGCTTGAAGAAAATGTCGGCGGGTAGATCAAAGAACATCAAGGTCTCATCCTTTGACCAGCTTAACGCCGAGCTGAAGGATTTCGTGAATGCCATCATCAGGAAAAGGAAACCATCAGTCACGGGAGAAGACGGATTGTCGGCGCTGGAGATCGCCAGCAGGATCGAGCAGGCGGCGCTAAGAACATGTTGATCTCGATAATATCTTTCATTGTTGTATTCAGCGCGGTAACCCTTGCCCATGAATTCGGCCACTACTATTTTTCGCGGCGAGCGGGAATAAAGATCCTGGAGCTCGGCCTCGGATTCGGCCCGAGATTATACGGGTTCCTGATGGAGAAGACCCTTTATACCCTGAACCTTTTTCCGCTCGGAGGGTTCATCCGCATTGCAGGGATAAACCCCGAGGAAGAGTCAAAAGACGACAGGTACTCGATCGAAGAAAGTTACATGAGCAAGAGCCCGCTTCAGAAATTCATGTCGGTATTCGGCGGGCCGCTTTTCAATATCATTCTCGCGTTCGTCATTTTCTATGTGATGTTCGTGTTTACGGGCGTGCCGAAGGACATTTCAAATGAAATTGCCACGGTCGCTCCCGGTTCCGTCGCGGCCAAGGTCGGGATCAAGCCGGGCGACAGGATAATCGCGATATCAGGCAGGAAAACATCAAGGATGGCCGATGCAGTCGATGAGATCCACAGGAGTGCCGGGAAGACGCTTGTGCTAACGATCGACAGGAAAGGGAAAACGTTGAAGATCAACGCGGTCCCGCAGCTCAATAAGAAATTGAAGATCGGCCTGATAGGATTCTCCCTGAAGCCAACTTACATCAGGACAAACCCGCTGTCCGCGCTTTACGAAAGCATGAAACAGGTCGCGGTCACTTCATTAGTTATCCTTTACACGCTGGGCCTTCTGATAATCGGGAAAATATCCCTTCTTGACCTTGCCGGACCGGTAGGAATTGCACAGTTCACGGGGCAGGTAGCGGGGGAGGGGATCGTGCCGCTGCTTTCATTCACGGCATTTTTGAGCATAAATCTTGGATTGGTGAATCTCCTGCCTATACCGGCCCTTGACGGGGGAAGGCTCGTTTTCATCGTGATAGAAGGCGTCAGGAAAAAAGCTATCGACATAGGGCTGGAGAACAAGATACATCAGGTCGGCCTTACGATACTGCTTGCCATAATGGCGGTTGTGACGGTGAACGATATATTCAGGATATTCAGAAGATAAAATCTAAATTTTAAACCTCAAAAAATGCAGACTGTTACAATTCAAAAAAGAGGACAATCCCTATGAAGAAGAGCAATATCCTATTCAGCATGCTCTTTATGAAATTCACTCTTGTGCAGAAGATATATCCCTCGTTGCATTTTTCACAGACCTTCATGTCACAGACCGGGATCCGGCACTCCATGTCCTTGAAATAAACGCACATTTTGGCGCCGGCGAGGATCCTTTTTGAGTTCTTCACCTTTGAGCCGCCGACGGATTTTGGCGAGCTCACATCTGCTATTTGTTCTATACCTTCTGTTCCCATATATAAGCTTTACCTTATAATATATCGGCTTAATTTTGCTTTAATTTCACCGTTGTGCTAATATTTTTCCGTGCCCAAACTCCTCGAATATCCCAAAGAATATGACGTCATAGTCATCGGCGCCGGCCATGCCGGCTGCGAGGCGGCCCTTGCCGCGGCGAGGATCGGCTGCTCCACCCTTC
>CAYHAH010000107.1:0-4191 GCA_964354575.1 uncultured bacterium | reverse complement strand
TCCTGAATGGAATATTTTGAATCGCCGACCTTGAAGTCGCCCGTGAACTCAAGCTCATACCTTCCCTCGTATCCCTTGATCGGCGAGAAGCTCAGCAGGGCTTCCTTAAGTCCTTCTGAAAGGAACCACTTAAAGGAATTTGTCTGAATTTCAAGCAGATCGGGCGGCTCAATGATCCTTTTTTGGGCGGCCCCGAACAGTTTTATCCTCTCTCTTACTCGATGTGTCATTTTATCTCTACTTTCGCTCCCTCCGCTTCAAGTCTTTTCTTTATCTCTTCCGCTTCCTCTTTCTTTATCTTTGTCTTCACAGGTTTAGGCGGGTTATCAACCAGGTCTTTTGCCTCCTTGAGCCCTAGTCCCGTGACATCCCTCACGACCTTGAGCACCTGGATCTTCTTGTCCCCTGTAGAAGTAAGGACCACGTCGAATGCTTCCTGGACAGCGGCGGCTTCCCCGGCGGCAGCAGCGGGAGCAGCAACGGCAGCAACGGCAGACACTCCGAATTTTTCCTCCATCTTCTTAACAAGATCGGAAAGCTCCAGCACTGTCATCTCTCCAACGGTCGTTATAACATCTTCCATTTTCCCCATCACAATCACCCCCTTTTTCAATGACCAATTTACAATTTCACAATGAACAATTAATGTATTTTATTTAAAACAATCCTTCCTTAATTGGTCATTGTTTAATTTTACAATTGTCTAATTCTTTTTATCCCTGATGGCGCTCAGCGCGTACACGAACTTGTTAATTATTCCCTTGCAGTCAAGGACGAAATTGGTGATCGGCGCCTTCATCGTCCCCAGCACCCTGGCGAGCAGCACTTCCCTGGAAGGAAGCTTCGCAAGCGCGGAGATCGTTTTAGTGTCGATAAATTTGCCCTCAAGCAATCCCCCTTTGACCGCCGGTTTTTCATTTTCCTTGATGAACTCGGATAAAACCTTTGTCGGCGCCACCTGATCTTTATAGCCAAAAACGATCGCCGTTGAGCCGGTCAAAAGCGTATCGATCCCGTCATATGATTTATCCTTTATCGCACGCGATATAAGGGTGTTCTTGAATACCTTGAACTCTGCATCGATGGGCCTCAGCTTCTTCCTGAGTTTGCTCATCTGGGACATGGTCAGGCCCTTATAATCCGTAAGGATGATCACTTTGCCTTTGTCGAATTTTTCTTTTATGTCTTTTACCGAGCTTATCTTCATCTGTTTTTGCATATCAATCACCCTGCTCCAAAAGCTTGCTTATATCCACTCTTACCCCGGGCCCCATGGTCGCGGAAACCGCAACGCTCTTAATGAAGTTCCCCTTTACGCTGGAGGGCTTCGCTTTTGAGACGGCGTCCACCACGGATGCGAGATTTGATCTGATCTTGTCCTCGCTGAACGACACCTTGCCGATCGGGACATGGATCACCCCGGTCTTGTCCGTTTTATATTCTATCTTTCCCGCCTTGAATTCTTTTACGACCTTGCCCACATCGAATGTTACCGTACCCGTCTTAGGGTTGGGCATAAGGCCTTTCTGTCCGAGCACCTTTCCGAGCTTTCCGACGGAAGACATTATATCCGGCGTGGCTATGGTGACGTCGAAGTCCGTCCAGCCTTTGCTTATCTTCTCTATCAGGTCTTCGCTTCCTGCAAAATCCGCGCCCGCCGCCTCCGCCTCTTTGATCTTTTCGCCTTTTGCGATAACGACAACTCTGGTATTTTTCCCTGATCCTCCCGGCAGGCTGACAGTTCCCCTTACCTGCTGGTCGCTGCGCTTGGGGTCTATGTCGAGCTTTATGGAGAGATCCACGGTCCCGTCAAATTTACTAAAGGACGTTTTCTTAATAAGAGAAACCGCTTCACCGGGAAGATATCTCTTCCCCGGCTCGACCAGTTTCGCCATTTCAATGTATTTTTTCCCTCTTTTTGCCATAACTACTTTACCGTTATCCCCATGTTCCTCGCGGTGCCCTCGATGATCTTCATTGCCGCCTCGATCGAATTTGCGTTGAGATCGGGCATCTTTATTTGCGCTATCTCCCTTATTTTTTCTTTGGAAACGGAGCCGACCTTGTTCCTGTTGGGCTCTCCTGACCCCTTCTCGACATTCGCGGCTTTTTTCAGCAGCACCGCAGCAGGAGGCGTCTTAAGGACAAAGGTAAATGTCCTGTCTTCATAAATGGATATTTCCACCGGGATCACTGTATCGCCTTTATCCTGCGTCTGGGCGTTATACTGCTTGCAGAATTCCATTATGTTGATGCCGTGCTGTCCGAGCGCCGGACCTATCGGCGGGGCCGGATTGGCTTTCCCGGCCGGGATCTGCAATTTGATCATTGTCTTTAATTTCTTTGCCATGTTATGTTATCTTCTCCGCCTGTTCAAAATCGATCTCCATCGGCGTATCCCTTCCGAAAATGTTGACCAGCGCTTTTATCTTGCTCCTCTGCGTATTGATCTCTTCAACGGACCCCGTATAACCCCTGAACGGCCCGCTTATTATCCTTATTGCCTCTCCCTTTTCAAAAAAGACATCGATCGTTTCTTCCCTGACGCCCAGCTGTTTCAGCACTCTCTGCATTTCCCTGTCCGTAACAGGTATCGGGCGCGTCTTGTTCCCTATGAATTTTGCAACTCCAGGGGTTTGCTTGATCGCGTGCCAAGAGGTTTCATCCAGGTTCATTTCCACGAATACATAACCGGGAAACATCTTCTTCTTCTTCTCTACACGCTTGCCCTCTTTTATTTCAACTATATCTTCTTCAGGCACCAGGACGCTGAATACCTTGTCTTCTATGCCGAACTGCTTCACGCTGCGCTCTATGCTCGCCTTAACAAGCTCTTCATTGCCGGTCAAGGTCTGAAGAACGTACCACTTTCTTTCTTCCGCGACGGGGGCCTGCGGCGCTTCTTCTTCCTTTTTTTCGGGAACAATATCTTCGGCCATCAGTGAAGCCTCGTACTGCCGGCATAAGCAAAGAATTTTGCGAATCCGTAATCGATCAGCATCACGAATCCCGCCACCAGGAAAACGATGATAAATACGATGATAGTGGCCGCCGTGACATAATTCCTGCCGGGCCAGACCACTTTCTTAGACTCAGATCTGATCTCCTTAAGGTAATTGACAATTATTTCTTTTATTTCTTTATAGTTCATAAATCAACAACTAGACCTGCAGGCGAGGAGGGACTTGAACCCCCAACCGCTGGTTTTGGAGACCAGTGCTCTAGCCAATTGAGCTACTCGCCCATTATCCAGCTGAAAAATTACTTTTCCTCTTTGTGCGGCGTATGTTTCTTACACCACTTGCAGTACTTATTGAGCTCCAGCCTGCCCGGCGTTGTTTTCTTGTTCTTCGTCGACGTATAATTTTTTCTCTTGCACACAGTGCACGAAATAGTAATGATCTCTCTCATGTTCCTTCCTTACATATATATAGGTGCTACCCCTAAAAGACGAAACATTCCCTTTTTCCGCTTTGGCGGAAAATTAAAAGGGAATTTTTAGCCAAACAAAAGGTAATTTTACGTCCGCGGGAGTTTCTTGTCAAGCGTTATTTTGGCTTCATTGAAGCCAGCCGGGACCTGAACTCTACGGCTACCTTTACCATGTTCTTCAAGGCCGGAACGGTCTCTTCGTATCCCCTGGTCTTAAGCCCGCAATCGGGATTAACCCACAGCTGGTCCGGCTTCAAATTCTTCAAGCTCTTCTGCAAAAGGCCGGTCATATCTTCAACGGCCGGTATCGCCGGGCTGTGAATGTCGTACATGCCGGGCCCTATCCCCTTTTTGTACCTGAATTTCTTGAAAACCTCCAGCAGCTCGCCTTTGCTCCTGGAGTTCTCTATTGAAATGACATCGGCATCCATGAGGTCTATGTATTTTATGATCCCATTGAAGTTCGAATAACACAGGTGAGTGTGTATCTGGGTCTCCGGCTTGACCTTTGAAGAGCACAACCTGAACGCTTTTACCCCGAAGTCATAGTATTTCGCCTTGTCCTTTATCTTTACGGGCGCGCCTTCCTGCAGAGCCGGCTCGTCTATCTGGATGATCTTGATCCCCTTTTTCTCAAGGTCCATAACTTCATCGCTCAGGGAGAGCGCTATCTGGTCGGCGATGTCCTTTTTGTGGATGTCATCGCGGACAAAGGACCAGCTTATTATTGTCATCGGCCCGGTGAGCATCCCCTTCACG
>CAYHAH010000106.1:0-20919 GCA_964354575.1 uncultured bacterium | reverse complement strand
TTTTGACTTGAGCATCATCATCTGATCGGCGAGCTGCTCGTCGCTTATTTCATCTCCCATGCTGCCCTGGCTTATCTGGTAATTCTGGCAGTACCTGCAATGCATGTTGCAGTTCGAGAAGAAGATCGTGCCGGAACCTTTTTTTCCGGATATCATCGGCTCTTCGCCAAAGTGAGGAGTTGCGGAAGAAACTTTTGCCCTGTCGGTGCCCTTGCACACTCCGAGTTTGCCTGCGGTCCTGTCGATCCTGCAGTCCCAGGGGCAGAGAACGCAGTTCTTGTAAATGTCCTTGAGTTTTTCCGCCCTGCTTTTTAATTCGCCCGTTTCGAGCAGGTTCAAGTATCTGGGATATTTGCTCATAAGAATTTTTTGAAAACCTCGTTAGCCAGGAACAGGCCTTTTTCGGTGAGCCTCACGTTCTTCACGTTCATTTCTATCAATCCCTCTTCTATCAGCTCCGCCAGCTCCTTTTTGTATATTTCACGGAACCCTATCCCGAACCTGCGGGTGAAGTCGTTCAGGTGAAATCCTTTGATCAAACGGAGCCCCAGGAAGACCATTTCCTGCATGCTTTCTTTCTTCGTGTTCACATGTTCCGTCTTTATGCCGGAAAAATCTTTCGTCAGATATTTTTCCAGATAGGGCGTATTCGCTATCCTTACGTTGTTCATGAAGGAATGCGCCCCCGCCCCGACTCCTATGTAATCCTGCAGCGTCCAGTATGCCTTGTTGTGCGCGCATTCAAATCCTTCGCGGGCGAAATTCGATATCTCGTACTGGGCGTATCCGTTCTCCTCAAGGTACGATATCGCGCTTTCGTACATTTCAAGCTCTTTTTCTTCGGAGGGAAGGACCAGGTCTCCCTCCAGCTTTTCGGCGTAAAGGGGAGTCCCTTCTTCTATCTGGAGATTATACGCGGAAATGTGTTCCGGGTTAAGTTTTACCGTCTTTGCCAAAGAATCCTGCCAGTCCCCGCTGCTCTCGCCCGGGAGGGCGAACATCAGGTCGATATTTATGTTCTTGAAACCCGCTTCCCTGATCAAATTATACGCGTCAGTGATCTCGTGCTCCAAATGTATCCTGCCAAGCTTTTTGAGGAGCGTGTTGTTGAACGCCTGCGCTCCGAGGCTTATCCTGTTCACTCCCTGGCCGATCAATGTTTTCAGCTTCTCTTTCGTGACTGTTCCCGGATTCGCCTCAAATGTTGTTTCCACGCCGGCGGGAACATCAAAATCCTTTTTTACGGATCCAAGGAGAGAGGAGATCAGCTCTTCCGTGAGAAGCGTCGGAGTTCCGCCCCCCACATATATCGTTTTGATGTTTGGCCTGTCATAGAGGGAGGAATAGTATCCCAATTCAGCTTTCAGCGCTTCGATATATTCCGGCATCAAACTTTCGCGTCCGGCGTATGACGGGAAATCGCAGTAATCGCATTTTTTCCTGCAGAAAGGGATGTGAATATACAGGGAGTAACTCATTTTATCTTCAAGACCGCCATGAAGGCCTCCTGCGGGACATCCACCCTTCCTATGCGCTTCATCCTTTTCTTGCCGGCCTTTTGCTTTTCCAGGAGCTTTCTTTTTCTCGTGACGTCCCCGCCGTAGCATTTTTGAAGGACGTTCTTCCTCATGGCGGGGATCGTCTCCCTGGATATTACGCGGCTGCCTATCGCCGCCTGGATTGGGATCTCGAACTGGTGACGCGGAATGACCTCTTTCAATTTTTCCGTGAGCGCCTTGCCCTTATAGAAGGCGTTATCCTTATGCACTATGAAAGAAAGAGAATCCACGGGCTCCTGGTTGAGCAGTATGTCCACCTTGACGAGGTCGGATTCCCGGTATCCTATCAGCTCATAATCCATCGACGCGTATCCTTGTGTGGCCGACTTAAGCTGGTCGTGAAATTCCGTGATCACTTCCGAAAGGGGCATCTCGTAAGTGAGCATTACCCTTGTCGGATCAAGATATTCCATGTTCCTGAAAACGCCTCTCTTGTTCTGGCATATCTCCAGGACCCCTCCGACCTGTTTTTGCGGGACAAAAATGGTTATCTTGAGATAGGGCTCTTCGATCGACCTTACTTCTCCCATGTTCGGAAGCTTGGTGGGGCTGTCTATGAAAACCGGATTGCCGTCCGTTTTATTGACCTTGTACACGACGCTCGGGGCGGTCGCGATGATGTCCAGCCCGTACTCGCGCTCGAGCCTTTCCTGGACGATCTCGAGATGGAGAAGCCCCAGGAACCCGCACCTGAAACCGAGGCCCAGCGCGGATGAAGATTCCGGCTCAAAGAAAAGCGACGCGTCGTTCAGCTGAAGTTTTTCGATCGCGTCGCGCAGCTCATGGTATTTCTCCGCCGTGACGGGGAAGAAGCCGCAGAAGACCATTGGCTTTACCGTCTTGTAACCCGGAAGGGATTCATTTGCGGGATCCCTCGCATCGGTAACGGTATCTCCTACGCGCGTCTGCCTCAGGTCCTTCATGTTCGCGATGCAATAACCCACTTCTCCCGCAGTCAACTCATCTTTCGGGATGTAATCGATCTTCAGGGTGCCTACCTCCTGAACTTCGAACTCGGCGCCGGTTCCCATCATCCTTATCATCATTCCTTTTTTCATCTTGCCGTTGAATACGCGCACATAAACGACGACGCCGCGGTACGGGTCGTATTTCGAATCGAATATCAGCGCCTGGAGAGGGGAGTTTTCGCTGCCGGACGGGGGAGGGACCCTGGCGATGACGGCGTCAAGTATTTCCTTTACGCCGGTCCCTTCTTTTGCGCTGGCAAGGATGATCTCATCTTCCGTGAAGCCGAAGAGTGACTTGAATTCCTCCACGATCTTTTTCGGCTCCGCGTTGACCATGTCTATCTTATTCACGACGGGGATGATCTTCAGCTTGTTCGCCATTGCAAGATGCGCGTTCGCGAGGGTCTGGGCTTCCGCGCCCTGGGTTGCGTCGATTATGAGTATCGCGCCTTCGCACGCGGCCAGAGCCCGGGAAACTTCGTATGTAAAGTCAACGTGCCCCGGTGTGTCTATCAGGTTCAGGATGTGGTCTTTGTACTGCATCCTTATTGCCTGAGATTTGATCGTTATGCCTCTTTCCCGCTCCAGGTCCATGGTATCCAGCACCTGCGCGCGCATGTCTCTTTTGTCTATGGTCTTTGTTTCTTCAAGCAGCCTGTCCGCCAGGGTGGACTTGCCGTGGTCTATGTGGGCGATTATCGAGAAATTGCGAATTTTTGATATTTCGGTCACGCGAAACATTTTATCATAAAACGGGCCAATTGACACCGGCCTCAGGATTTGCTATAATAAAGAGGTTTTGCGTGGGTGGACATCATTGAAAAAGTTCAACTTATTACTTATTGCCCTCGTAATTTTTCTGTCATACGGGGCGCTTGCGGATGTTGCCGGCGCAATGACAGACCCCTCTGATATAGGCGTCGGAGCCCGCCCTCTTGCACTAGGCAAGGCTTTTACGGGACTTTCGGACGACGCAAACGGCATTTTCATCAACCCAGCCGGGCTCGGCAGGATTGACAGTTTTAAGTTCACGAGCATGAGCGGGCAGGTTCTGCAGGATATCAACTATGTTGTCATAGGAAGCGCAAGTCCCACTGACTACGGCGTGTTCGGATTCGGATACATAAATGTCGGACTTCCGAACATCCCCGTCACCACGACGACGGGAAGCGGCACACTGGAAACGGTCGTGCCCATCGGCTCGACCAATTATTACTCTTCCGTTTTGACCTTTTCTTACAGCAACGAACTTTCAAAGATCTACCTGCTTCGGGATTATAAAAACATCACTTACGGCATTAACCTGAAATATTTCATGCAGGGGTTCACGGGCGGCGGGTCGGTGATGAGAGGCGCGAACGGAACGGGACTGGACATGGACCTGGGGCTGCAATATAAACCGAGGAGGGGATTGACCCTGGGGCTTTGTGTTTTGAATATCCTTCCCGCGGGCCTTGGCGGCAAATTCACATGGGATAAAGGCGGAGTGGAAGAGGCCATCCCGAGCTTGATCAAGACAGGATTCACCGCCAAGCTTTTTGGAAAGGATTCTTTTTACGGCAGCAAACAGGATGTTTACTTCGGATTGGACATGGACACCTACTCATCCCAGAATAGGCAGGCTGTCTATCACACGGGGCTGGAATGGTGGCCGATATCCGTCATGGCCCTGCGGATAGGGATCGACCAGAAACCGAGAGGGACGGAAGACCAGATCGGGGTCGACAACAATCTAACCACCGGGATCGGGCTTAAGTACAACGGATTCACATTTGATTACTGCTACCATCAGTTCAGCGACCTCACGGAAAACACCACTCATTTCTTTTCCATCGGGTACGTGGGAGAAGATGAAGATCCCGACGCCGTACAAGTGCCGAGGCAGATAATCCCCGTTGTAGTCCCCATTGTGAGCCTTGAGACTTTTTCCGACGTGCCGGCCGGTTTCTGGGCAAAGAGCCCGATAGAGTTCATGGCTACCCTGGGGGTAATGACCGGATATCATGACGGAACTTTCAAGCCGGATGAACATGTTTCCAGGGCTGAGCTTTCTTCCATGCTTGTCAATATTAAGGAGCTGGAAGTGAATGAGGTGACGGACGATCCTTATCCCGATGTCAGTAAAGATTACTGGGCGGCAAAGTACATCAGGGCGGTTGCATTAATGGATCTTATGGAAAATTATCCTGACGGCACTTTCAAGCCGAGGAAAAACGTCACAAGGTCTGAGGGCGCGGTCATCTTTTCAAGGTTTACGGAGGCAAAAATGCCTGCATCCCTGAACAAGGACCCATTTGTCGATGTGCCTCAAAGCCGATGGGATGCGAAATATGTTGCGGCGGCTCAGGATTACGGGCTATTCGACTATTTGATAGGGAAGAAATTCGAGCCTAACATGGAACTGACCCGCGCGGAAGTCGCGGAGATCCTCTCCAAGACAAGCTTCGGCAAGGACAGGATCAGGCAATTCCTCAAGGGCGGCAGTTAAAATGCGCCCGACCCCGACCGAAGGTCGGGGCAACCTAATGCGCCCGAGAGGGATCGAACCTCCAACCTACTGATTCGTAGTCAGTTACTCTATCCAATTGAGCTACGGGCGCAAGCGAAGCAGAACGGAGGAGGTGGGATTCGAACCCACGCGCCGGCTTACGCCGACCTAACAGTTTAGCAAACTGCCCCCTTGGACCACTTGGGTACTCCTCCACGGCTAAGCAGAAATCCAAATGAATTATATAAGAAAGGGAAGGGAAAGACAATCGCTTGACAGAATATACGCGATTATGTAGCTTTGCAGCGCTCTGTTATAATTAAAAGATCATGAAAAAACCAGAGATCATACTCGCATCAAGTTCGCTGAGACGGCTTGAGCTGATGAAAAAAGCGACCGGCGAATTCAAGGTCTTCCACAGCAGTTTCAATGAACAAAATGTGGAAGAAAATGACGCCGGTAAGTTCGCCGTAAAAGCGGCTGTCGGGAAGGCGAAAGACGTTGGGAGGCGGCATCCGTCGTCGGTGGTTATCGGCGCTGATACTATTGTTGTTCTGAACGGGAAAATATTCGGCAAGCCAAAAAACCCTGAAGACTCAAAAAAGATGTTGCGTGCATTTTCCGGAAAAACTCACCAGGTGATCACCGGGGTCGCTGTTTATAAAAAAGACGAAGACAAATTGGTCTCGGCATATGAATCAACGGACGTGACATTCAGGGATCTGTCCGAAAAAGAGATAGAGGATTATGTCAATGAGGGAAATGTCCATGATAAAGCCGGTTCATACGCGATACAGGATATCGGCGGCAGGTTCGTTAAAGAGATAAAAGGCGATTATGATAATGTTGTCGGACTTCCGGTCGCGCTGGTCAAGCGGCTTCTTCGGGAATTTCAGCGTTAGGATCCGCGATCGATCCCACCAATTTATCCAGTTCTTCGTGATCGGGGGCTGAATTTACCAGGCTCCGTATTTTTCTTGCGCTGGAGAATTCTTTCAGGTACCACAATGATACTTTTTTCATGTAGCCCAGTTTGCCGGAAGGCCGGATGTCCTTGTATTTAATGATATATGACAGGTGTTTTTGCAGCGTTCTGATCTTTGTGCCGATGTTTATGCGGCGGGGGAGGGCGCCGTCTTTCAGGTATTGTTCTATGTCTTTGAAGATCCAGGGATCGCCGAGCGCGCCCCTTGCAGCCATTACGCCGTCGCATCCGGTCTCATCGATCATTTTTTTCGCCAGCTGAGGGCTCATGATGTTGCCGGATCCGAAGACGGGGATCGTTACCGCATTTTTCACCGCTTTTATCGCGGCATAGTCGATCTCTCCCGAGTATCCCTGTTTTTGCGTCCTTCCGTGTATGAATATTGCGGAAGCCCCGTTCTTCTGGCAGTTCTTTGCGATGTCGACCGTGTTGTCAATGTCCGGCCTTAAATACCCCGTCCTTAATTTGACCGTCACCGGAACGGGAAGATTTGATGCGCAAGTGTGTATGATCTTATACAGCATTTGAGGGTCCCGCAGAAAATATGCGCCTGCTTTTTTCCTGACGATCTTCTTTACCGGACAGGCGGAATTGATATCCAGGAACTTTATGTCCAGCATATCCACCAGTTTTTTTGCCGCCTTGAGCATGATGTCAGGATCGGACCCGACAATTTGGGCTGCGATCGGGAGGTCTTTGCTGTTGGTTTTTATGATAGACACATCGGTTTTCGGTCGGAAAACAAGCGAATTGGAATCTATCATTTCAAAAAAGCACAGCTTTGCGCCGTGTTCACGCGCTATGAGCCGGAAAGAGAGGTCCGTGCATCCGGCCATAGGGGACATGAAAACGTTCGCATCTATTTTGTAATTGCCTATAGTGACCATGTTGAAATTATATCATGGTCGAGCCGGGAACAGGTTGGATATATCGAGAGATGACGAGGTGAAGAGTTTAGAGGCAAAATTGAAAAAGGGTAGGGCGTGTGAGATAATCATGTTTTGGAGAGGTGGCCGAGTGGTTTAAGGCGGTAGTCTTGAAAACTACTGTACTCTAACGAGTACCGGGGGTTCGAATCCCTCCCTCTCCGTTTATCATTTTATTGCCTTAAATTGTTTTGCTTGGTATAATTTCCCCTCAAGGTGAAGTTTAATGGGATCTGATCGGTGTAGGAAAATTCCTGAGTCCAAGGTCCTGGTTTTGAACGCGACTTTCTTGCCTATAAACATATGCAGCTGGAAAAGGGCATTGATACTTGTTTTCAAGGGCAAGGCGGAAAGCATAGAGAACAGCAAGAAATATGTTAACAGCGGGAAATATGTGCTTCCGCTTGTGATAAGGCTGAGGGAATACATCCCGCTCCCTTTTAACGGGGTTGTTTTTACCAGGAAGAACATATTTTTAAGGGACAATTACACTTGCCAGTACTGCAGGAAGGGCAATAATTTGACGATAGATCATGTTGTTCCGACATCGCGCGGCGGCGAGGATGCGTGGGAAAATGTGGTCACCTGCTGCGTGAGATGCAACAACAGGAAGGGCGACAAGATGCCGGATGAAGCGAACATGAAGCTTGCGGGAATTCCGTATAAGCCGCCTTCCAGTTTGTACCTGCAGGTCACGAGGCAAACTTCGGTCCCGACCGGCTGGTTTTCTTACTTTTTCAGGAAATCGGCTAGTAATTAGTTACGGACGGGGCGCGGTAGCTCAGTCGGTGGAGCAGCGGCCTGAAAAGCCGCGTGTCGCGGGTTCGATTCCGGCCTGCGCCACCATTTTTCCTGAGCTTGGTCGAAGGATTGGGCCGCTAGCTCATGTGGTAGAGCACCTGCCTTTTAAGCAGGTGGTGCCGGGTTCGAACCCCGGGCGGCTCAATTTCTCTCTTCATGTCAAAAAATCAACGCGTGGTTTCTTCTCTGTTGAAGATGGATTTCCGCAGATCTACAGCAAGTTTTTCATTTTTATGTCAGGGCTTTCGCCGAGAATGCTGATCCCGTTGCTCTGCAACGTATCGCAAGATTTTTCCGGCCCCCATTTTATCAATGAGCGGAAACATTTGTCTATCATCCAGCCTTCAACAGAAGGGTTTAACAGGATTCCTCGTCCTTTCAGTTTGTCCCTCAGTTTGTCGCTCAATCTATCATAGCCAATTCCAAAGGGTTGTCTGTCGTTAAAAGGGTGTCTGTCATTAGCCGGAGTCAATTCAACTCCTTTCCTAGTGAAGCGTACAATCATGGAAAAATGAAGATTTGGATTCACTGTATGATTAAGTTTAACCAATTCTCTGCCGATCTTGCGGCTCGCAGAGCCGATCCCATACGGTAGATGAAAATAAGAAGAAATTTTACTCATATCTATATGTTTATCTGAATAAATCCGTGAAAATTTCAGGCTTTCTGATGTTCCACGAGTGCGACCGAAGCCGGTCAGGCATCCGATTTCTGTAATATATGAACTGGAGACCAGGGGAAGATCATTTTTTCAAAGCTTCCGAAAAGCGCTATCGCTTCTGTCGTGTTTTCAATTTCGCTCTCTTGATAAGAAAAAAAACGGCCTCCTGGTTTTAATATCCTGTGGGCCTCGATTATGACCTTTTCCACAAAATTAGGGGCCCTAGAAGCGGGGAGTGAATTCAAATAGGAATAATCCAGAAAGTTGTTGGAGATCACAATGTCGAATGAACCGCTGCGGAACCCCATTCTGCTTGCGTCTCCGACGTAGAATTTTAAGCCTCCGCGTGCCGCGTAAGCCACTGCCGCTGCGTTTATGTCCAGGCCGAACGTATCTGCTTTGTATATATCCTTAAGGAAATACATATACGGCCCCCAGTTCGATGCTATCTGCAGGATCTTTTTCCCTCTCAGGTCTGCGGGCTCATATAATTCCATGACCGCTTTATGGATATTGTTAAGTACTATTGGGGGGATACAATAGTCATTTGACCTGTAAACGGGCGAAGACGCAATCTTGTTAGCGAGGTCGAAATTTCCGTTTTTGATCGCTTCAATACAATACTGATGGAGGGTCAATTTGGCAAATTGGAGACAACGATCACTCTGAATGCCAAGATTTTTTATAATCTCTTTCTCTGCGTTCGCTACAAAAGGCGGCTCGTAATTCAACAACTCATCGGAGGAAGATGTGCGTTTCTGTGCCCTGATGCGAAAAGCAGGCGTTATAGTTTTAATCCTGGCCGAACTCACCTTATGCAAAGCGTTCATATCATATTATCTGAGGAAAATTGAGAAAATTTCAGATTTTCTTCGATCTCGTGATATACTTCGCCCCATGAAAAAATCGTGGATCAATTACAGGCTTCCGGGGCGGTCGTGATAATTGCCGGCGTACGATTGAACGACGCATATGCGAAAGGGTACAAAGGACTTGCAAAAAGAACACATTCGGTCCTGATACCGGATATCCTGGAGGGGATATACGGGGATCAATCGCTCATGTCAGCGGACAACCGGCATCCGAACACTCTCGGTTATCAAAAAATGGCGGAAATGATCCTAAAAACCTTGAGGCCTCTGCTCGCGGAATCAAGAACTTAAAAGTATTTTGTGTAATTTTTCGTGGAGAGTGAAGTTCTTCGTCTCAAGTAAACTGTAGAATCTGCCAGAATTATCTTTCAACAACTTGATGATATTCTCCATCCCCGGCTCGGCCGAATCCCTCCTGAACATTTCGTAATCATAGATCCTATACAGGCCGTCAGGAACAAGCGCCCCCGCCGTGCTTTTGTATGTCCAGTAGCTCCAGGACCAGCCGAATTCCCTGAAGATGCTCAAGACATGTCCAACCCATTTGAGCTCGCTGTTGCACTCGGAGCATCTGGATGCCACGCCGAACTCACCGACGAACATCGGGACATTATCACGGAGCTGGACCTTCCGGTACCGGGAAAGTTCTTTTTTCATATAAGCTTTCCCCGGATATCTCATCAGCGGGTTCCAGTTGAAAGTGTAATTGATGGGAAGATAGAAGTGGATGCTCCAGGCGAAATTATCGTCATCGGGCTTTCTCAAACCTTTGAAATCCTGCGCCCAATTGTTGGGCTCGATGAAAATGATGTGCTTGTCGCCGTTCCCGCGGATCACCTTGATGATCTTTGAATATAAGGCGTTGAGCTTGCCGGTCTTTTCTGTCACAGCTTCGTTCAGGATGTCATAGCCGGCGATAATGTCCTCCTGCCGGTACCGCTTCGATATCGCGCCCCAGATCGACACGGTTTTACTCATCATTTCCGATGAATCCCAGAGCTTTGCTTCGCCGTCAGAATCGCTGTGCCAGTCGCGGTTCTGCGATCCCGGTGCGGCGTGAAGATCGAGAATTAAATATACCTTGTGCTTCCTGAACCAACCGATGATCCTGTCGAAGAGCTTGAAATCAATTGCGCGGTAATTGAAGGGGAGGCGGGCGCAGTTAAAGCCGAGCTTTTTGATCCTGATGACGTCGCTTTCATTGAAAAAATGCTCTTGGAATCCGGAGGTGAAGCGCTCAAGCCCTTTTTTGCCGTAGAGCGCCCTGATCCTGTTCTTGAATACATGCTCGGGAATGTTCTTCCCGCCCAGCATGTATCCCTCCATCATGAGCCATCCGCCGATCCCAATTGAACGAAGAACGACAGAGCGGCCTTTTTCATCGACTATCTTTTTTCCGAGGGTCTTGAGCATCGTTTTTTATACTAGCAAAGTAAGTTTGTATTGTCTATAATGTGAAAACCGGGGCCCGTAGTGTAGCTGGCCTAACACGCCTGCCTGTCACGCAGGAGATCGAGGGTTCGAATCCCTTCGGGCCCGGTTCCTAATAATTATGAAAAAATCGGCTATATTTATAATTCTTTTGTTTATTTCTGCAGCGGCATTCGCTTTCAGCTCCGCTCCGACGGCCAATAAAGCCGCGGATTTTTCGTTGAAAGATCTGTCCGGGAAGACGGTTTCTTTGAATTCATATAAAGGCAAGGTCGTGCTGCTGGCGTTTTTTCAAACAACATGCCCCTCCTGCCGGCATGAGATGCCCCAATTGGAGTCCCTTTATAAAAAATACAAGTCGAAGAACTTTGATGTCCTTGTCGTAAGCATAAGGGAGAGCGCGAATATTGTCCGCCCTTTTGTCCGAAACAATAAACTGTCTTTCACGGTTCTCCTGGATGAGAAAGGCGACGTCGCCACAGCGTACAATGTCAAGTTTCTTCCCAGAATATTCATCCTGGATAGATCAGGGAACATTGAATTCAGCTCTCATTATGTTCCGGAGGCAGATCTCGAGAAGGGGATCAAAAAGGCGATCCGATGAACCTGTTCGTCGCGTTCCTCGCCGGTCTTTTAACTTTCTTTTCCCCCTGCGTTTTCCCACTGGTGCCGTCCTATATTTCTTATATGACGGGGTTTTCGATCGAAGAGCTGTCATCCGGCGACAGGAAACCTCTGCTCATCAAATCGATACTTGGTTCTTTGTGCTTCATATCGGGGTTTTCGATCATCTTCATCCTGCTGGGGTTTTCGGCGTCTTTTGCAGGCAGCCTGGTTTTTCAATTCCAGGATTATTTGAGGATCATCGGCGGCCTGATCATTATCTTCTTCGGGTTGACCCTGACAGGGTCACTGAAGATAAGATCTTTGGAGATAGAAAAAAAGTTCAACATGAAGAACAGGCCCGTTGGTTATGCGGGAGGTTTTATCTTGGGGATGACTTTTTCGGCGGGGTGGGTGCCTTGCGCGGGCCCGATACTTTCTTCTATCCTGACGATCGCCGCGACTTCCGGCTCAAGGTTTTTCGGGGGTCTGCTTCTGTTTTCATACTGTTTGGGGTTTGGTCTCCCGATACTTGCATCGGCAATAGCTTTCAATTATTTTCTGGCTTTCTACAGGCACACGGTAAAGTACCTGGGAGTGATATCGATAGTCAGCGGAGCGCTGTTGATAGTGATCGGGCTGCTCCTAATGACCGATAATCTCGCTTCGCTTTCCGGTTATCTCAATTATATTCTCGGGTTCGGGGGAGTGCAGTGAGGGAAACGGGAAAAGTCTTAAGGAAGATCGATCCTCATCTCGCAGAGGTGGAGATAAGGTCAAGTTCCGCATGTGCGAAGTGCGGGCTCTGTCATTTTGACCGGTCGGGGATCATCTCGATGGATGCGAAAAATGACATCGGCGCTTCCGTCGGCGATGATGTGGAGATCGAGATCCCCGAAGGAAGAGTGATATTATCAAGTCTCATGATCTTTATATTACCCATCATCGCGTTCTTCGGTGGTTATCTTTTAAAGGGTTTAGTATCAGGCGTGATATGCCTGGCCCTCTACCTGATTTTTCTATATTTTTACGATAAAAGAACAAAAACCATACCGCGAATAGCCCGCATATTGTCTAACAGGTGAAACTCTTATATAATGCGGAAAATCCGCCCGTGTAGCTCAGCTGGTAGAGCAGCTGATTCGTAATCAGCAGGTCGTCGGTTCAAATCCGACCGCGGGCTGTAATTTACTCGCGCCGCTGTAGCTCAATGGTAGAGCAGCTGATTTGTAATCAGCAGGTTGGTGGTTCAAATCCACTCGGCGGCTTTTTAAAATACGATAATGATAATAAAAACTATTCAAGTGGGGGAACTGAGAACGAACTGCTATATCGTAGCCTCGGAAAAGACAAGGGAAGCCGTGATAATAGACCCGGGTGATGAAGCTGAAAAGATAATTGGCGCCATAGAAACGGAAAAGTTCAGGCCGATACTTATAGTGAACACTCATGCGCATCCCGACCATGTGGGAGCCAACCATGAACTTGCGGAAAAATACGGCATTGCGGCGGCGCTGGGCGAGGACGGATACAAGCTGATAGAGGATTTCAAGAATTATTTTGAGGAATTTTCCGGGTTAAAAATAAAGGACCTGTCGATAGAGAAGCTGCTCAAGGACGGCAATGTCATAGAAATAGGCGAGATCAAGCTCAATGTGATAAAGACTCCCGGCCATTCAAAAGGGAGCATTTGTTTATACGGCGAAGGCGTTTTGTTCAGCGGGGACACACTTTTTGCCGGGACTTACGGAAGGACCGACGTTCCGGGGGGAAGCGAAGAGGAGATGCTGGGATCGATAGCCAGGCTCATGGAGCTTCCGGATGATACGATAGTTTATCCGGGACACGGAGGACCGACAACGATATCTGAAGAGAGAAAACTTTATGCCAAAAATTAGTCTGTTCTGCGGCGGCGAGGATTTTTTGCTCGACGGGGAGCTGAAGGACCTGAAGAGCAAATATTCCGAATTCAACTTCGAGCGGATCAACGGGGAGAAGGTCGCCGTCGACCAGATCATATCCGTGCTTACGACCCTGCCGATGCTGGGCGGAGAGAGGCTTGTCGTGATCGATTCCTTCAAGTGCGATGAAAAGGACGAAGAGAAATTTTTCGGCGTCCTGCAGGACCTTGATGATAACGTGAAGGCCGTGTTCGTCTTTTACGACGGTCCGGACAAGAGAAGGAAATTCTACAAACTTATCGAAAAAATAGGGGAAGTAAGGGAATTCAAGAGATTCAGCGAGTGGGAGCAGGATAAAGTGCTCGCATGGATCGTTAACCGGGTCAAGTTCTACGGCAAGCGTATAGGAAGCCATGCGGCCAACCTCCTGATCGAGATCGCCGGGCCGAACCTGAGGATGCTCGATAAGGAAATTGAGAAGATAGCCACATATATCGGGGAAAGGGATCTTATAGAGGAACCGGATGTGTCAAGACTGGCAAGTTCCTCGGAAATGGACGCTTTTGCTCTTTCCAACGCTTTAAGGAACAAGAATGTGCAGGATGCGATCAAATGCTTAAGCAGGGCATTCAAGGATAACCAGGACCCGCACATGCTGATAGGGATGCTCGCGAAGCTCTACAGGATGCTCCTGCAGGTTAAATGTCTGGAGGATAAAGGCCTCGGCCAGTATGACATTGCCAGGGAACTTAACGCCAAACCTTTTTTCATAAAAAAATGCGCGGAAAAAACCGGAAAATTCACCGTCAAGGAACTTGCGAATTACATAAAAAAGCTTCACCGGGCGGACCTGAAAATGAAAAGCGGCGCTTCTCCAAGGCTGACCATGGAAATGCTTATCCCGGAACTGTGCAATGGATAATTCGGACGATAGCGCGATATTATTAAAGGGCCGGTTAAGGGCTTCGGAGCTTTTGTTCGTTTTTATTTTTATCCTCGCCATCCTTGCATTGAGGCTTTTCTACCTTCAGCTCTTTCAGCACGACTTCTATCTTGACAGGGCAAATGACCAGAGACGCAGGATCATAACTCTTTCTCCCGACAGGGGCGACATATATGACAGGAACGGAGCAGTGCTTGCGACCTCCATCGGCGCTTTCTCCGTTTTCGCCGTTCCTTCGGAAGTAAGGAACAAGACGGAAACGGCCGACATCGTTGCAAGAATTTTGAAGGAAAACAGGTCGCCCATCCTTAAAAAACTCAACTCCGGCAAGCCTTTTGTCTGGATAATGAGAAAGATAGAAGATCCTCTCGCGAAGAAAATAAAAGATAAAAAGCTTCCCGGCATCGGGATGCTTCAGGAGAAAAAAAGGGTATATCCGAAAAGAAAACTTGCTTCGCAGATCATCGGTTTTGTGGGCATGGATAATCAGGGGCTTTCCGGCATAGAGATCTCTTTTGACAGGTATCTGAAAGGCGAAGAAGGAAGCCTGATCACCGAGAAAGACCCGCGCGGCCGCGAGATCCTCACTTCGAACCTGAGGGTGCTCAAGTCGCCGACCAACGGAGGGAACCTGACCCTGACCATAGACGAGGCGATACAGTACAGGGCTGAGGCGGAATTAAGGAAAGCGGTGCAGACCTCTCACGCTAACAGCGGCACCGTGATAGTGATGGACGTAAAGAGCGGGGAGATACTGGCTCTCGCTTCATACCCGGACTTTGATCCCAACGATTATCAAAGATACAGGGAAAACGCGTGGTATAACCGCGCCGTCACAGACGTCTATGAGCCGGGTTCCACGTTCAAGCTTGTGACCATCGCGGGCGCGATCGAAGAGGGAACAATATCAAAAGATACCAGGGTCTACTGTCCGGACACGATCAAGCTGGGAGGGCGGACGATAAGGAATTCGCACACGGAAAAATACAACACGAAATACCTCTCGATAAAAGAGATCCTGCGCGAATCCGTTAACACCGGCGCCGTAAATATAGCCATGAAACTCGGCAAGGAGAAATTTTACAAGCACATAAAAGATTTCGGCTTCGGGGATTATACGGGAGTGGACCTTCTCGGAGAATCAAGAGGGATGCTCAGCGATCCGGCCCTGTGGAACAAGCCGGACATTGGAATGATATCTTTCGGACAGAGCATAGCGGTAACGCCCATTCAGCTTATTTCATCACTCTCCGCGATCGCGAACGGCGGCACGAGGATGAGGCCGAGGCTCGTTAAAAAAATAGAGAACGACGACTCGGATTTTCTTAAGGTTTTCGCCCCGGAGGAGCGGGGCCGGGCCATTTCCGGCAGGGTGGCAGGTGAAGTGCTCGAATTAAGCGAGGACGTGGTGGAGAACGGAACAGGGCGCCTTGCGAAAATATCCGGATTCAGGGTCGGAGGGAAGACCGGAACAGCGCAGAAACCCCGCCCCGGAGGGGGTTACATGGAGGGGCGATATGTCGCCTCTTTTATAGGGTTTGCTCCGCTGGACAGCCCCCGCCTCGCTGTCCTGGTGGTCGTGGACGACCCGAAACCTGTTTTCTGGGGGGAGAGGATCGCCGCCCCGGTTTTCGGACGGGTGGCGGAATTTGCCCTTAGAAGACTTAATGTTGCGCCGGACAAAAAAGAAAGTTCTGTGATATAATGATGAAGATCATGAAAAAGAAACGGGCTTTATCTGGAATTCAACCTTCGGGTAAGCTCCATCTCGGCAATCTTGTCGGAGCCCTCTCAAACTGGGTCAAACTTCAGGATAAATACGAATGTTTTTATTTTATAGCGGACATCCACGCGTTAACGACCGGCTACGCCGATACCGGCAAACTGAAAGAGAACATCATGGATGTGGCAATGGACATGCTCAGCGCCGGCCTTGACCCTGAAAAGTCGGATCTTTTCATACAATCGGCCATACCGGAACACAGCGAACTTCATCTCTTGTTCTCAATGATAACTCCTATTCCGTGGCTTGAGAGGGTCCCTACTTATAAGACCCAAATAGAAGAACTGAAGGGAAAGGACCTGGGGACATACGGGTTTCTGGGCTATCCGGTCCTTCAGGCCGCCGACATATTGATATATAAGGCCGATGCTGTGCCGGTGGGACAGGACCAGCTGCCGCATCTGGAGCTTACAAGGGAGATAGCGAGAAGGTTCAATCATCTTTACAAAGAGGTTTTTCCGCTTCCGGCTGATCTTCTTACGGAAGCGCCTGTGCTGCCCGGGCTTGACGGAAGGAAAATGAGCAAGAGCTACGGCAACACGATCGGGATATCGGACCCTCCCGATGTCATCATGAAGAAAATAAGCGAGGCGGTGACGGATCCCGCCAGGGTAAAAAGGGAAGACAAGGGGCACCCTGAGATCTGCACCATTTTCACTTACCATAAGATGTTCAATGCCGGGGAATCCAAGCAGATCAAGGTTGATTGTTCGAGCGCGAAGATCGGATGCGTCGAATGCAAAAAGCTGATCGCCAAAAAATTGAACGAATATCTCGCCCCGATCTATGAGAAAAGACAGACTCTGGAGAAAAAAAGAGATTATGTAAGGGATGTTTTCGTTCAAGGCAGCAGTAAGGCGCAGGTGATCGCGAAGCAGACACTTTCCGAGGCAAAAAAAGCCATGGGGATATTTTAATATGCACAGCGCCGAAAGCCGGGTCAATCCCGAGATTGAAGAGGACAAGGGGCTGCTCAGCTCCTACAAGGTCAAACTGGACGTTTTCGAAGGCCCGTTCGACCTGCTTCTTGCAATGATCGACAAAGGCGAAATGGACCTCTACAAGGTTTCGCTTACCCAGATCACTTCCGGATTCATGGACTACATTAAGACAATGGAAAAACTGAACATCGTGGTCGCGGGGGAGTTCCTCTTGATGGCCGCGTATCTTCTTGAGATGAAGTCCAAAATGCTGCTTCCCCAACTGCCGGTGTCCGAGGAGGAAGAGGACCTCCTGGGCGTTGAGGAGGAACTTCTGGAGAGACTTGCTGAGTATAAGCTTTACAAGGGGCTTGCCCAGAGCCTCAGGGAAAGAAAAGAGGTTTTCCAGAGGGTTTACGCAAGATATAAGCCCGAAGAAGCTCTCGAGGACAGGGAAATATTTTTGGTTGAAGTTTCAATGAAAGACCTTGTTTCGGCGTTCAAGCGCGTGTGGGACGAGGCTGAAAGCCGCGGCAAAACGGAAGAGATAGCCGGCGAAAGTTTCTCCGTGAAAGAAAAGATATCCGAGATACTCATGAAGATCAAGGGCACTCCGGCCGGAATAAGCTTTGATTCTCTGTTCACAAAGTTCGTCAAGGCGGAAATAATCGTAACCTTCCTGGCGATACTGGAGCTCATGAGGCAGAAGCTTGTAAAGATACTTCAGAACGAGGCGTACGGAGAGATCTACCTGTACGCGCGGGAGGAGGCCGGGTAATTGGAAGGGAACATCGAGATAAGTTACCCCAGGCTGAAGAGCATACTCGAATCGCTTTTGTTCATAACGAAAAAGCCGGTCACTATCGAGGAGCTGCAGTCCGTGATCGGAGTTGACGCGAAACTCATTGAAAAAACCCTTTATGACCTTCTTGTTGAATATGAAAGCAGGGGCGTCAATATAGTGAAGATCGCCGGCGGATACCACATGGTTACCAAGCCCGAGAACGTTGACTACATCGACAAGCTCATCCATTCTCCCATCCTGACCACTCTTTCAAACGCCGCGCTTGAAGCCCTGGCGATAATCGCCTATAAGCAGCCGATAACGAGGCTCACCGTGGAGAACATCAGGGGCGTCAATTCGGACGGGGTCATTGAAACTCTCCTTGAGAAGAGATTGATACAGGAAACCGGGAGAGGAGAGGGGCTCGGCAGGCCTATGCTTTACGGCACGACCGTTGACTTCCTGAGGCACTTTGGATTGAAGGACCTGAAGGACCTGTCTCCTTTGCCTGCCGACGACATATCGGCTTTCAAGGAAGGATCCATCCTGCCAAAAGAACAATCACTGGGAGAGGCGCAGCAGGAGGTGGGGTTGCCGTGAGCTTGGGAAGCATACTGAAAGATAAAAGGGAAGAGAAGAAATTATCCATTGCCGATGTATCTGTGGAAACAAAGATCAACAAAAAATACATCCAGGCCCTGGAGGACGGCAATTATCTTTTGATACCGTCGCAGGTGTTCGCAAAGGGATTTTTGAAGGCATATTCGGAATTTTTAGGCCTCGACCCAAAAAGTCTTGTCGGCGAGCTGATAAATTATTATAAAAGCAGGGAAGAGGGAAGAAAAGCGGCCGTATCAGCGCCAAAGATCCAAAATATCATCTCTATCCCTAAGATGCTGAAGCTTCCCAGGATGCCGGCGATCCCGGACTATAAATTTGACATGAAGATAATGTTTGCGGCAGTTCTTTCGGTATTTGTCTTGCTGCTCCTTCTCTCTGTTTACGGCTATGTCTCATCCCATCAAAAAAGTGCGGTCGTGATAGAAGCAAATCCGCCCGCCGCTGCGGGAACAGAAGCGGCAAAAGTCCTGCCGAAGAAGATCCCCGAAAAACCCGTCGGGGCAACTGCTGTACCTGCAGGAAAGATCGAATTGAGGATCGAAACAACAAAAAGATCACATATCTCTGTTTCCTCCGGCAGCATGGAACTTTACAGCGGAACCCTTCAGCCCGGAGCAAAACTCAGGTTCGTCGGCAAGGAAATAAAAGTGAAGGCGGGCAACGGCGGCGGCGTGAAAGTATATGTTAACGGCGAGTCCCTGGGGGCCATGGGCGAGGAAGGCGTCGCCGCGGAAAAAACATACAGGGCGTCTGAGTGAGCACCACGGAAGCGCACATATTCGAGATATTCTCCTCAATCCAGGGCGAAGGCATATACATCGGGGAAAGGCAGATCTTCATCAGATTTTTGATGTGCAACATGAACTGCGCATACTGCGACAGCGTGGAGAGCCTGGTTCCCCAGAAAACCTTCAGGGTGGAGGAAACGCCCGGGAAAAAAGATTTCAAAATACACAACAATCCGGCGACCATAGACCAGCTTTCCGCATTCATCGATCAGTTCAAGGGGCAAAAAGGCCTCCATCACAGCGTTTCGCTGACGGGAGGAGAGCCTCTGCTTCAAGTGGACTTCCTAAAGAACCTCATACCAAAGATCAAGGAAAAAGGATTGAGATCTTACCTTGAGACGAACGGCACGATGGCAGATCGGCTCTCAGAGATAATAGACCTTGTCGATATCGTGGCAATGGACTTTAAGCTGCCGAGCATGACCGGGGAAGGGGACAGGACGGCGGAGCACAAAAAAGCTCTCGAGGTTGCAAAATTGAAAGATGTGTTCGTGAAGGTGGTCATCGGAAAACAGACAAAGCCCGTGGAGATAGAGAATGTCTCGAAAGCAATATCGGAGATAGGCGGCGAAATACCGCTGGTGCTTCAGCCCGTAACGCCTGTCAGGGAAATTAAACATGGCCCGACTCCCGAGCAGATGCTATCGTTCCATGCGATCGCCAAGAGGCACTTGAACAATGTAAGGATAATACCCCAGGTCCACAAGCTTCTCGGCCAGCTTTGATCCGAGCGTAAAATACGCTTGACTATGAGGCGGGTTGCTTTTAAAATGCTATTCAGGAAATGAATATTTAAGCTGACTAGGAGGTGAATCATGGCAGAAGTAAAAGGTTATTGCGTAAAGTGCAAAAAGAAACAGACAATGGAAAACGCGAAAGAAGTAACCCTGAAGAACAAAAGGAAAGCCGTTTCAGGAAAGTGCCCGAAGTGCGGCACAAAGATGTTCAGGATCGGCGGAATGGCTTAACAATAAGCGACTTTAACAAAGCTACCAAGTGGGTCAATTTTACCGCTTGGTAGCTTTTTCCTTTCTATGATATAATCCCCTTCTATGCCGGCTGATCTTCACATTCATTCTAACTTCTCAGACGGATTGCTGTCCCCTGAAGAGATCGTAAGAAAAGCCCGTGATGCGGGGCTTACAGTGATATCCATCACCGACCACGACATCGTTGACGGCATCGAACCCGCTCTTGCCGAAGGAAAAAAGACAGGCGTCAAGGTCATCCCCGGAATAGAATTCACGACAGACCTGCCGGACACGGAGATACATATCCTCGGATATTACATCGACTACAAGGCGCAGTGGCTGAGAGAACTTCTCCTGAAGATCAGAGAGGACAGAGTGAGCAGGATATACAAGACCGCGGAAAAACTCAAGAAGCTCGGCATCGACATCAACGCTGAGGACATACTGGCTCTGGCCGTAAAAGGATCCGTGGGGAGGCCGCATGTGGCGAGAATGCTACTGGAGAAGGGCATAGTTAAAAGCATCCAGGAAGCTTTCAATAAATACCTTAATTATGACGCTCCCGCTTATGTCCCTCACTACAGGCTTACTCCGGCGGAAGCGGTGCAAACGATCGTCAAGGCGGGAGGTGTGCCTGTTTATGCTCACCCTGCCGTTTCAAATAAGGACGAAATAATACCCGAACTGACGGCGAAAGGCCTGGCCGGGATCGAAGTGTATTACATCAAACATTCCGATGCCCAGATCAAGCATTATAAGTCGCTGGCGGAAAAATACGGCCTCCTTATGACTGGAGGTTCGGATTTCCACGGGTTCGGGACCGCGAGGGATGCCTCTTTTGGCGTTACGCGGCTTCCCGACGAATGCGTAATCAAACTTGAGGAGCGAAATAAAAAATGCGGGAATAAAAGCCC
>CAYHAH010000105.1:0-7373 GCA_964354575.1 uncultured bacterium | reverse complement strand
AGATATACGCCAGGGTCAAGGTAGAGTCGATCAAGGGAGAATAAGCAATGGCTCATAAAAAAGGCGGAGGATCAACAGGGAACGGGCGCGATTCAAACGGGCAGAGGCTCGGTATAAAAACTTTCGGCGGGCAGCTTGTATCCGCCGGCAGCGTGATACTGAGACAGCGCGGGACTAAATTCTATCCGGGCAAAAATGTCGGGCTTGGACGCGACGATACTCTCTTCGCAAAGGCCTCCGGAAAAGTGCTTTTTTCAGGCTCCAGAGTAAGCATAATCCCCTAGACAATGCGATCCTACTGCATCACATGCCATTTATAGACGAAGCCCAGATATTGATCAAAGCCGGTGACGGAGGGAACGGCTGCGTCTCTTTCAGGCGCGAGAAATTCATCCCCAAAGGCGGGCCGGACGGAGGCGACGGCGGCCACGGCGGAGACGTCATAATCACCGCGGATAAACACTTCCGCACGCTTCTTGACTTCAGGTACAAAAAAAATTACGAGGCGGAAAGAGGCGCTCACGGCGAGGGAAAGAAAAAGTCGGGAAAAGACGGAAAAACCTTGACGGTAAAAGTCCCCTGCGGCACCCATGTCCTTGACGCGGAAAGCGGGGAACTCATCGTGGACCTTGTTAATGACGGCGAAAAAATAGTGATCGCAAGAGGCGGCGACGGAGGGTACGGCAACGACCACTTCAAGTCATCCACGAACCAGGCGCCGAGGAAGGCGCTCCCCGGCTGGCCCGGCGAAGAGAAAAACTTAAAGCTTGAGCTGAAACTTCTTGCGGACGTAGGTTTAGTGGGATGCCCGAACGCCGGAAAATCGTCTCTCCTGTCCATGATATCGGCAGCGCACCCCAAAATAGCCGCATATCCTTTCACTACAAAAGAGCCGAACCTGGGCATCGTGAAAGTAGATGAATTCGAGAATTTCGTCGCAGCCGACATTCCCGGCCTTCTTGAAGGCGCCCACAAAGGAGTGGGCCTTGGCGACAAGTTCCTGAAACACATAGAGCGGACCCGCGTCCTTGTACATATCATAGATGCCGCCGGAGTTGACGGAAGGCGGCCCCTTGACGACTACCATACGATAAATAACGAACTTGCCTCTTACAGCCCGAAGCTGGCAAAGCTTCCCCAGATAGTGGCGCTCAACAAGATGGACCTTCCCGAAGCGAGGGAAAACCTGAAGGAATTCGAAAAGGAAAAGATAGAATTTATGCCGATATCCTGCGCGACGGGAGAAGGCATAAAGCAGCTGATCTATAAGGCCGCCGAGAAACTGAGGGCTTAACCATCATCTTGCCTAGCTTCCCGCTTTAATCTATAATCAGCCCCATGACGGGCAAATTCAAAACCATCGTTGTTAAGATCGGAAGTTCGACCTTGACCAACAAGGCGGGGAACCTTGATACTGCGAAACTGAAGAGGATCGCGGGGGAAATTGCCAAGTACAAGCAGAAAAAAAACATCATCATCGTGACTTCGGGTGCGATAGTTTCGGGCTCGGAAGCGCTCAAATTTAAAAAGAAACCCCGTTCAATACCTGAAAAACAGGCCGCCGCAGCCGTCGGACAAAGCCTCTTGATGAGAGAATACGCAAAGGCCTTCGGGGAATACGATATCACCGTGGCGCAGATCCTTCTTACAAGAGACGAAGTTTCAAACAGGGAACGCTATCTCAATACCAGGAATACTCTGACGAAACTGCTTGATATGGGCGTAATACCGATCGTTAACGAGAACGACACGGTATCGATCGAAGAAATAAAGATCGGTGATAACGACACTTTATCCGCATTAGTTGCGAGCTTGATAGGCGCTGACGGTTTGATAATGCTGACGGACGTTGAGGGCTTCATGATGCCCGATGAAGACGGAGAACTTCAAGTCATTGACGAGATCAAAGAGATAACTTTGGAAATAAAAGAAGCGGCAGGACGCCCTTCGACGCAAATGGGCGTGGGCGGAATGATAACAAAGATACAGGCGGCAGAAATATGCTCGGACGCGGGGATAGTTACGGCGATCGCCAGCGGCTCGAAAACCGGGGTCCTGGATAAATTTATTTCGACCGGGAAGGCCGGCACGACTTTCATTCCAAAAGTTTCGCGACTGGAATCAAGGAAAAGATGGCTCGCGCACGGGCTTCCCATCAAGGGAACGCTGGTGATAGACGGCGGCGCGGAAACGGCATTGATCAAGGGAAACAAAAGCCTTCTGCCCGTCGGGATAAAGGAAGCGGCCGGCAAATTCGACGTCGGCGAAGCGGTGTCGATCAAGAACGAGAACGGGCTTGAGATCGCGAGGGGGCTCGCGAATTACGGCAGCGACAGCCTGAAAAGGATAATCGGCCTCAGGTCCGACAAGATATCGGAGGTCCTCGGCGCTGAATACACGGGCGAAGTGATACACAGGGATAACCTGGTCCTGATGGAAAAGGAACCGAAATGAGCGAAGTCATAGAAAAAGCGCGGCTTGCCAAGGAAGCTTCATACAAGCTCGCCAATTTAAGCGCGGAAATAAAGAACCAGGCGCTTGATGAAATGGCGAAGGCCATCGCATCGAACGCGAAGGACATAATCGATGCGAACAACCTCGACATAGAAGCCGCGTACAAGAAGAACATCGGCAAGTCGCTGGTCGACAGGCTCGCCCTCGACGGCAAAAGGATCGAAGGCATCGTTGAAAGCTTGAAAGCAGTGAGAAACCTTCCCGATCCCGTCGGAAGGATAATGGCGAAATGGACAAGGCCGAACGGCCTTAAGATCGTAAAAAGAAGGGTGCCGCTGGGCGTGATAGGCATAATATACGAAGCCCGTCCGAACGTGACGGTGGACTCCGCAGCGCTCTGCCTCAAGGCCGGCAACTCTGTCGTGTTAAGGGGCGGGTCCGACGCGATAAATTCGAACATGATACTTGCAAAATTGATATCGGAAGCCGCGGCAAAAGCGGGAGTTCCCCGGGGAGCCATAAACATCATCGACTCCACCGAAAGGGAATCCGTCACCGAACTTCTCACATTGAACAGATTGATCGATGTGATAATCCCGAGAGGCGGAGCAAGCTTGATAAAGCACACCATCGAAAATTCCACGATACCGGTCATAGAAACCGGCGAAGGGAATTGCCACGCTTATGTCGAGCGGACCGCCGACCTGAAAAAAGCCGTGGAAATAGTTTACAACGCGAAAGTGAGCAGGCCTTCGGTCTGCAACGCCATAGAAACGCTTCTTGTAGACGAAGCGGTCGCGAAAGATTTCCTGCCGCTCGCGTTCAAGCGCCTCAAGGAAGCGCATGTGGAGCTGCGCGGAGACGAAAAGACAAAGGCGATCGATCCTTCGATCAAACTTGCGACCGAAGAAGACTGGAGAACGGAATATCTTGCGCTGATACTTGCCGTAAAAGTCGTCTCCGGAATTGACGAAGCCGTAAAGCACATCAATACTTACGGGACAAGACACTCGGAAGCCATTATCACCCGCGACAGGGCGGCAGTAAAAAAGTTCACCGACGAGGTGGATGCCGCGGCTGTTTACGTGAACGCGTCCACGCGCTTCACGGACGGCGGAGAATTCGGCTTTGGCGCCGAAATAGGCATATCGACCCAGAAACTCCATGCCAGAGGGCCGATGGGCCTGAACGAATTAACCTCATATAAATACATCGTGATCGGCAACGGTCAGATAAGGAAGTAGATGCAGCGGATCGGCATAATGGGAGGGACATTCAACCCCGTTCACAAAGGCCATATCGCAATTGCGGAAGCGGCCAGGAAAAGCTACCGTCTGGACAAGGTGATATTTGTGCCGTCGGGAAATCCTCCTCACAAGACTAACGAATACATCGCTCCCAAGGAACACAGATTCAAAATGGTGAAGCTGGTGATAGCAGGAAATAAACATTTTAAAGTTTCGAGAGTTGAGCTTGACAGGCCCGGCTATTCTTACGCGGTGGATACTTTCAACGATCTGAAAAAGGAATACAGGGGAAAAGCCCTTCTTTTCTACATCATGGGAATGGATTCAATAAACGAGATCCTTACCTGGAAAAAGCCCATGGAACTCTTCAAGCTGTGCCAGTTCATAGTTGCCACGAGGCTGGGTGCCAGGATAAGGACCATGCGCAGGATCCTTAAGTTCCCTCCCGTGAAGATGCACGCCGACCAGATACACTTGATAGAGGTGAAGAAGAACATCTCTTCAACGAAGATAAGGGAATCGCTAAAAAACGGCGAGATGCCCGCAACGCTCATGGACAGAAAGGTCGTCGCTTACATAAAGAAGCATAAGCTATATGACTATCCGGGAACATAAAAAGACTGTCCTCGAAAACGGCGTAACTCTCCTGACGGAAACGATGGAGGATGTCCGATCCGTCGCGATGGGCATCGTGGTCGGGGCCGGCTCGGGGCTTGAGCAGGAGCCGCTCGCCGGGATATCCCATTTCATAGAGCACATGGCTTTCAAGGGCACATCGAAGCGGTCCGCATTCGACATAGCCTCGGAGCTTGACGCGGTGGGCGGAAAAATGAACGCCTTCACCAGCAAGGAACTGACCACTTACTACGCGGTCACCCTGGACAGGCACATAAACGTGGCGACAGACGTGCTATCCGACATTTTCCTCAATTCAGTCTATGACAAAAAGGAAATGGAGCTTGAAAAAGGAGTGATAGCGGAAGAAATAAAAATGTACGAAGATACGCCGGACGAGCGCATCCATGATCTCTTCACCGAGGTCATTTATCACGGGCATCCTCTGGGGCGTTCGACTATCGGGAATGAAAAAAGCGTCCGTTCGATCGGCAGGGAGAACGTGATCGATTACATAAAGGGCCTCTACACTCCCGACAACACGATCATAGCCCTCGCGGGGAACATAAAGCACGAGGAAGCGGTAAAGCTGATCGAGCCCGCTTTTTCCGCGATGCGCGGAAAGCTCCCGGCCGCCGAAAAGGCCTCCCCCACGATAATAAAATCCGTAAAGCTCAAGCATAAAAAGACGGAGCAGGTCCACATGTGCCTGGGCACGAACGGCCCCTCGCAGATCGACGATGACAGGTATGCATTCTCGATCCTTGACACGGTCCTGGGAGGGAGCATGAGCTCGAGGCTTTTCCAGGAAGTGCGGGAAAAGAGAGGGCTCGCCTACTCGATCTATTCCTACAACGGCGCAATGAAGGACTGCGGGCTCTACGTGGTTTATGCCGGGACGAGCAAGGAGAATTTCAGGAAAGTCGTCGACCTGACAATGGAAGAATTCAACAAGATAAAGAAGAACGGGATAACAAAAGAGGAAATGGACAGGTCAAAAGAACATCTCAAGGGATCGCTCGTTCTCGGCCTTGAATCAACATCGAGCAGGATGGGTTATCTCGCGAAATGCCAGTATTATTTCGGCAGGATAATCACGATAGATGAGATCTTTGAGAAAGTTGACAAAGTAACTCTCGATGACATAATAAAGACGGCGAATAAATACATAAGGGACGAATATCTTACGCTCACCGCCATAGGCGATATTTCGGAGGAGGATATGCCAAAAGTATGAGCAAAAAGTTAAATGTAAAGATACTGAGGCTGCCTCACGGGGAGGGCGTTCCTCTGCCGAAATACATGAGCCATGCGGCTTCCGGAATGGACCTTTACGCTGCCGTGGCCGACGAGATCGTGCTTGCGCCGGGCGATAGAGCGCTTATTCCGACCGGCTTTAAGATGGCTCTTCCGGAGGGCTATGAAGCCCAGGTGAGGCCGAGATCGGGACTGGCGATAAAGAACGGGATATCGGTGCTGAACACTCCGGGCACTATAGACGAGGATTACCGCGGCGAAGTCGGGGTCATCCTCATCAACCACGGACGGGAAGATTTCAAGGTGAAGCGCGGGGACCGCATCGCCCAGATGGTGATAAACAAGGTCGAACAGGCCGGCATCGAGGAAGTCGATTCTTTAAGCGAAACGCACCGCGGTTCCGGCGGATTCGGCCACACGGGAACCGCCCTAAAGCTTTAGCTTGTAAAAGGTAGTGCCGTTATATCCTAAACGTATATTCCAATCCTTTTTAAAGTACCATCCAAAATTCATGGAACTGTATTTTTCATTATTATCAACAGAAAGATCGTAGCTGATCACTTCATCTTTTTTCAAGCTCCTGATATCGTACCATCCGTCGGTGGGATCGATATTGGCCCCGGCCACAGAATTTCCGCTCGTGTCGCAAAAATGATGAAAGGCCATCAATTCATCGTTAACTCCCGACTGCACTTTCCAAAATAAACGATAAAAAAGCTTATTGGACTTTTTATATCTAATTACCCCCAGCAATTCGAATATGCCGGAAAAGGATCCGTTCAGCGGGATAAATTCATATTTTGAAAGATCTAAATTGTAAAGACTTTCTGAGCATGTCCTGTTGGAATTATATTCGATCAACAGAGCCGCCGGGCCGTCCGCTTTTAGCGCATGTTCGCCCCGCGCCAGGTACAGGACCTGAACGTTCTTTAATATACGATCATCGATCGCGACATTGGTATTTGATCTTTTAAATAATATGACTTTACAACTGCCCCCGATATCGACAGGGATATTTTTCAAATCAGGATCAACGTATATCCATTTCGAAGCGATCATCAACGGCAGACCGCGGCATATTTGATAGTTTGCGGCAATAAAACGGCCGTCCTCGCCGAACAACTCCCGCTTAATGCCCATTCTTTGATCAAGAAAAATGAATTTTGCCGCCTTTTCGATAAGAGGGCTTCTAATGTTCGTGTAATCATCGCGTAATCCAGGCCTGGTGTCGGGATAGGGCAGCACAGTCGGGATATTGATCGAAGCTCCCCCCAAGGAGGCGAGGCCGTCTTTTCCGATCGCCTGCCGGACAAGATCGATCTCCGCGGCAAATGTCTTCAGCGGTTTCGAGGGCCAAATGTAATGCCCGTAAGTAAAAGATCCGCTGAGCGCCAATAAAAGGATGATCGAAAAGATGATCGATCTCCTTTTGGGGAATACCTCGCAGCAAATGCTGATGAAGTAAGGCAGGGCGAACAAGATCGCCCATGCGAAGTATAATTGATACTGCAGATACGGGCCGGTCACTATGAAACCGTTCACAATAACGAGAAAAGTTCCGGCCAAGAACATAAGCGGGATGAGATATGTTTTGTTCCTTTTTATATAAAAAAGAAGGGTCAAAAAAGATGCCAAACCGGTCAGCCAGAATGCAATATTGTGACGGACAAAAATCAGCAGAAAATCCATGTTGCCGCCGAAAGAATAATGATGCCACTGGTCCATCCCTTGAAAAAACCTGGGCATAGATATATAGCATTGATAGAAGAAGCGATGATAGCTTTTAGAAAAAATAAAATA
>CAYHAH010000104.1:0-16423 GCA_964354575.1 uncultured bacterium | reverse complement strand
AGAACACAGTAAATCCGAAATTCGAATATCTAAATCCTAAAGAAATCTAAAATTCTAATTTCCAAAATCTCAAACGCGTTTGAAACATTTGAATTTGGATTATTCGGATTTACTTAGGATTTCGTGCTTCGGATTTAGAATTTATTTATGTCGCTGATTAGCGCCATCAATCTTCCGTAGCTCACCTTGTCAAAGTGCATGCTTAACCTGAACAGATCCAGCTTGTCCTTTGTCTTAATTTCCTCGGGCGTTGGCTTGCAGGATTCTATTTTCCCGGAAACCAGTATATCTTTATGTTTCCTGCTTAACTTCTCGATCTGGTCGTCCGAAATCTCCTTGTTCAGTCTCAAAATGGTCCTGTTCCCGACATACCTGAGCGAGTTGTACACTTTATAGAAATTCATGACTTCGTTCACCGCGTCGTGGACGGTGTTGACGACCTTGAAAAGATTAAGGTCGTTCTTGTAAAGCAGGTTTTTCTTCATTATCCCGTCCTCCAGGAATTTGAGCCAGCTCTTCCAGTAAGTCCCGAAAAGAGTGTCGACGAAGATCAGGGGGCGCGGGTTGTTCTTTCCCGTCTGAAGGAGCGTCAGGACCTCGAAACCTTCGTCATGCGTGCCGAAGCCTCCGGGGAAAAGAACGGTTGCGTCGGATTCCTTGAGGAACACAAGCTTTCTTGTGAAGAAATATTTCAAGGTCACGAGCTTCTCGCCCCTGACATAAGGATTCGGCACCTGCTCGGTGGGAAGTTTTATGTTGACCGCGAAGCTTTTGCCGGGTCCGGCGCCCTTGTTCCCCGCTTCCATTATCCCGCCTCCGCCGCCGGTTATGACCATCCATCCTTTTTCAGATATTTTTCGGGCGAATTGCTCAGCCATTTTGTATTCGGCGGACCTGTCGCTGATCTTGTGCGAGCCGAACATCACGATCTTCCTTGTGTTCCTGTACGGGGCGAAGATCTTGAATGCGTACCTCAGCTCTTTCAGTGTAGAGTTTATTATCTTGATGTCGCCGAGATCCCTCTGGTCGCAGGAGAGCTTTGCGATGGTCGTGAGCATCTGGCGGTAGAACTCAGCGGTCTCATCGTTGCCGAACTTTTTGGCCAGAGCTTCTATCATCTTGTCGTCGCCGATGTTTCCTATGCAGTATTTCTTTTCCATAGCCGACATAATATATTAAATAGAAGAAAACGTCAAAGTAGAAGAGCTAGAGGTGAAAGATGTTGAGAGGATAAGAAGTAAAGATGTTAAGACGCCTTGCACTTCTCAACCTCTAGACCTCTTATCTTCTTTTCCTCTAAGACTTTTAGCTCGTCTAGCTCCTCTTCCTGGAAATGTAAATCTTGCAAGTTGCAGCCAAAAATAATATAATTTGGTAATGACAGTAACAGTTATAGTCGGAACGCAGTGGGGAGACGAGGGAAAAGGCAAGATAACCGACCTTCTGGCGAAGAACCTTGACATGGTCGTTCGCTACCAGGGCGGGAACAACGCGGGCCACACCGTGGTGATAGGCGACAACACGTTCAAGCTCCACCTTATACCTTCGGGGATATTTTACAAGAATGTCACCTGCGTGATAGGCAACGGCGTCGTCATCGACCCCGCCGTCCTGATAGGCGAGATAGAGACGCTCCGCGAGCAGGGATACGACTGCGCAAACCTCCGCATAAGCGGCCAGGCGCACGTGATATTTCCGTACCACAAGCTTCTTGACAAGGCGCAGGAGGAAAAAAGGGAGGCCGGGCGCATAGGGACGACCTGCAGGGGAATAGGACCGTGCTACGTGGACAAGTTCAACAGGAGAGGGATAAGGATCGAAGACCTCTATAATGAAAGAGTATTCAAGGAGAAGCTGGAATGGAATGTTACCGAGAAAAAGTTCTTCATAGAGAATTTCTACAAGATGAGGGCCGACCTGGATGTTTCAAAGATCTTTTCCGAATATCTCGGGTATGCCCACGCGATAAAAAAACTTGTCGTGGACAATTCATCGGCGCTGATAGACGGGGCGGTGAAGGCGGAGAAGAGGATACTTCTTGAAGGCGCGCAGGGGACGATGCTCGATGTGGATCTGGGAACTTATCCTTTTGTCACGTCATCAAACCCCGTGGCAGGCGGCGCGTGCGTCGGCGCGGGAATAGGGCCGAACAGGATAGACGATGTCCTTGGCGTGGTTAAAGCGTACGTTACACGGGTCGGCGGCGGGCCTTTTCCGACGGAGATAGCCGGCGAGCTCGGCGATACGCTGCGCGAAATAGGAAAAGAATACGGGTCCACAACGGGAAGGCCGAGACGGTGCGGATGGTTTGACGGGGTCGTCATGAGGCATGCGTCCAGGGTAAACGGCCTGACAAGTTTGGCGATAACAAAAATAGATGTGATGGACAAGCTTGACAAGATAAACATCTGCACCGCTTATGAATTTGAGGGAAAGAAGATAAAAGATTTTCCGTCAGACCTTACAAGGCTTGAGAAGCGCACCCCGGTATATGAAGAATATCCCGGCTGGAGGGAGAGCCTGGCTGATGTGAAGAGTTTCGGCGACCTGCCGAAGAACGCCAAGAAATATCTTGATAGAATATCTGAGATAGCCGGGGCAAAGATAACTTTGATATCTACTGGGGCGGAACGGGGACAAATTATTAAAGTATGAACTCAAGGCTCAAGGATCAAAACTCAAGATTTAAGTGTCGCTTCGCGACGTTATTATGTTTTCGGGTTTTACATCGTGGTCTTGAACCTTGAGTTTTGAACTTTGAGTTTATTATGAACAAAGCCATCGTATTGCTTTCAGGCGGGCTTGATTCAACTACCACTCTCTATTTTGCAAAGAAACAAGGTTACAAATGCCACGCCTTGATTTTCGATTACAACCAGAGGCACATCAGGGAGATCAGATCGGCTGTCAAGATAGCGAAAGCCGCAAAAGTCCCTTATCAGATCCTTAAAATAAAGCTCCCCTGGAAAGGCTCATCTCTACTCGATAAGAATTCAAAGCTGCCTGTTAATAAAAAGATCGGCAGGAAAATACCATCAACCTATGTGCCGGGCCGCAATACGATCTTTTTAAGCTTCGCGGTCTCTTACGCGGAAGCCATCAGGGCAAAAGCGATATTCATCGGCGCGAACGCGATAGATTTCAGCGGCTACCCCGACTGCAGGCCCGGATATTACAGGGCATTCCAAAGGGTCATCGGCGAGGGGACAAAAGCGAAAAGGATCAGGATCATCACGCCGTTGATTAAATTGAAGAAATCGCAGATAATCAGGCTCGGATTGAAGCTTGGCGCGCCTCTCGACCTGACTTGGTCGTGCTACAAGGGCGGCAAAAAGCCGTGCGGAGTTTGCGACAGCTGCAAATTGCGGGAGAGGGGATTCAGGGAAGCATGAGCCCATTAATAATAGTCTGCGTATTCACGGGCATAATACATTTCATCGAGACGATCGCGTCCTCGATGAGGGTTGCCGGAGTGCGGACGAAGAACATAGCGACTTCGCTTTCTTTCGTCAACGCCACGCTTCTCGTGTCGAGGCTTTCGAACATGCTCCAGGCTCCGATATTGGGAGGGATGGTCGACACGGCCATACTGAGGCATGACACGACTTTTCTTCTCAGCCAGTTCAGGGTCATAGTGTTCGCGGCGTTCGTTGGCAATCTGATAGGTGCGATATTTGTCCCGTTCTTCGTCTCGGTCTTCACGGAGGGCATAGCCGAATTCGAGAAGATCGGCTCGCTCCCGAAATTGATCGCGTCCGCTTTTTATCCGAAGAACTTCGCGTCCATGATGAGGAAATTCAGGCTGCCGTCGAGGAGGACTTTCTCAAGACTGAGCCTGCATAATTTGCCGAAATGGTTCATTTTATGGAACCTCCTGATGGTCTCCATATACGCGATAGGCGTCCTGTCGTCGCTTTACGCGGGAGCCAGGGTTCCTGCATACAGGATAACCGCGACCCAGCTGTCGGGGATAGTCAACGGCATCGCGACCATATTATTGACCCTGCTGGTGGATCCGACCTGCGCCCTGATAACCGACCAGGCGATCAAGGGAAAAAGAAAAGAGGACGATGTGAGGACAATGGTCTTCTATATAATCGCGGGCAGGCTGCTCGGGACACTCCTGATATCGCAGCTGATATTCCTGCCGGCGTCCGACTACATAATGAATGTCACGCTTTTTGTTAAGAGGATGTTCGGGCAGTGAAGACAAAAGACTCAAGACTCAAAGATCAAGACTCAAGATTAAGGTGTCGCTTCGCGACATTATTATTCTTGAGTTTTGAGTCGTGGTCTTGAGTTTTGATTCTTGCATCTTGAGCTTTTTATGAAGATCATTAAGTTTAATAAACATGCCAAAATTAAAGCCATAGTTCTTGCCCTCGGCAACTTTGACGGCGTGCATGTCGGGCATCAGAAACTTATCCTTGAGGCCCTGAAATACGCGAGAAAGAAAAAGCTTCCGTGCTTTGCAATGACCTTCGATCCCCACCCTCAGGAAGTCGTAAGCCCCGGCCGCGGACTTTGTTTGTTGACCACTTTATCGGAGAGGATCGCCCTTATGCGGGGACTTGGCGTTGACGGCGTGATAATCAAGGAATTCAGCAGGAAGATATCAAAGCTTCCGCCCGAAAAGTTCATATATGATTTTCTCGTAAGGCACCTTAAAGTGAAAAAGGTTTTCATCGGCTATGATTTCGCATTCGGACACAAAAGGGCGGGGACTGTATCGATCTTGAAGAAGTTGGGAGGCAAGTATGGTTTCGCGATCAACTCTATCAGGCCGGTGACGGCTCACGGGCATATTGTAAAGAGCTCGACCATTCGCGACATGCTGACGCGCGGAGATTTCGGCAAAGCCGTCAAATTGCTGGGGCATCCTTATAAAATCACCGGAAAGGTCGTGAAGGGCAGGGGAAGAGGGAAGATGCTCGGGTTTCCCACTGCCAATCTAAGCATTGCCGGAGACAAGTTGATCCCGGCTCACGGCGTATATATTGGAAAAATTCGAAATACGAAATTCGAAATCCTAAGGAAATCCAAAATTCCAAATACAAAATTCAAAAAATGTGTGGTGAATATAGGTTCAAGACCAACTTTTGCGGAGGAGAGGTTCGCGGTGGAAGTCCATATACCCGGGTTTCACGGGAGCTTGAACGGGAAAGTCATTCAGGTTGATTTATATAAACGGCTGAGAGATGAGATACATTTTGCGGATGTTGAGAAGCTTAAGTCACAGATCCGCCGGGATATTGAGAAAGCGAAGGCAGCTATCAACGGATAAAACAGAACGGATCCACGGATGAATAAATGTCTTATCCGTGGATCCGTTATAATATCCGTTGATAGAATCCGTGGGCGATGATCATGAGGCTACCGGCAGTTCTACTGTGAATGTGGTCCCATGTCCGACCTCGGACTTTACCTTGATCTCCCCCTGATGCTCCTCGATTATCCTGCGTGTGATCGCGAGCCCCAGCCCCGTTCCGCCTTCTTTTGTGGTAAAGAAAGGGGAGAACAGCTTTTTAAGTGTTTCTTCGCTTATTCCGATGCCGGTATCCGTGATGTCGACCGCCACCTTGCCCGTGATATCATTAAAATAGGTTTTAACGGTCAAAGTTCCGCCCTCGCTCATCGATTCCGCGCCGTTCTTTATCAGGTTGAGGAATATCTGCATCATTTGCTGGGAATCCGCCATTACTTTCGGAACTTCGCCGAATTCCTTGACGACCTTCACGTTAAGTTTTTTGAACGAGATCTCCGAGAGCATGACCGTTTTATCAAGGATGTCGTTGATCTGCGAGGGTTCTCTTATGAGCTTTGAGGGCTTGGCGAAGGAAACCAGGCCACTTACGATCTTGTTCAGCCTTTCTATTTCCGGCGGGACCACCTGGCTGAATTTCGCCCTGAACTCGTGGTCGTCGAACCGCTCGGCCATCATCTGGACGAACAATTGCAGCGACGTGAGCGGGTTCCTTATCTCGTGGGCTATGCCTGCCGCCATCGTCCCAAGCGCGGCGAGTTTCTCGGACTGGACGAGCTGGTCCTTGGTTTCCTTCAATTCCTGGTACTGCTTCATGAGGTCGCTGTACATCAAGGCGTTCTCCACGGCGATGGCGGCCTGATTGGACAGGGTGGAGAGGAGCTGGATGTCCTCATCTGTGTACATGTCGCCCGATTTTTTCTCGCCCATGCAGAAAACGGCGACAAGCTTGTTACCCATGTATTTGCTCCGGGAGATAGAGGGGACGCATACCTGGGCGCGAAAGACTTCCATTTCTTTCCTGATGGCGTTCAGCCGTTTTCTTTCCTCGGACAGGAGCATTTTGTTTTCAAGCGTGTGTTTGATCTCGTCCTTGAGCAGTATTCTTCTGGTCTCGAAGAGGTGTTCAAAGAGCTCGTGGTTGTTGCTGAAAGTATTTCCGAGGAGCGATTTGCTTTTCCCCTCGGCTGCCTTGACAACATACCTGTGATGGGACTCGTCGTGAATTAATGTGGAGGCCTCCTCCAGGTTCATACGCCGGGAGACTATTCTAGTGATCAATTTTACCAGGCGGTCGATATCCGTCAGGAGGTTCATGGCTTCGCTGGACTGCATCAGGGTCTTCTGGTAGTCGTATTTCTTCCTGAAGAAGTACTGGCTTGTGAGGTCGGTGACGAATGTTTCAAGAGGCTTGTAGCCAAGCGCTATAGCAAATGCCGTCAATACGGCCGCAACCCATTGATTAATGCCGAGGGTTGTCTGGAATATGTTCTGGCCAACAAATATCAGGAAAGAGTAGATGCCTATAATTGCAGCCATAAGGATCGAATAAACGATGCCCTTCTTGATTATTATTTCGATGTCCATTAATATATGGCGGCAGATGGCGTAGGCGATAAGAGGTATGCAGACAAATGCGATGATATAACCAAAGGGATAAATGTTAATGCCAAAATTTTGCAAATAATCAACCGCGCTGAACGTGGCAATAAAAAAGGCTAATAATACATAGCGTATCTGATTTTTTTCTAATGGCAAAAATCTTCCAGATTGATCTCTGTATCCATCAAGAAGTAAATAAACACTTATTAAAAACAAAATCACATATATTCCTACCCAATACGGATATAAAAAGCCTACTTTTGGATAATTACCCCAAAAGAATTTGTTTATGCCAATAATAAAATAATTAGACTGTGAAATTGCAATCCAAATCAAACTAAATAGATAAAGGAAGTTAATAAATATTCTATGGCTTTTAATTTTTAAGAAAGTTACGGTAAAGTGGTACAGAGAAATAGGAATATAAATTACTCCTAAATAACCTATCCTAGCCCAGAATATAGCTTGTTGATCAGTAATGCTGGCATACATTAATGAATAACCGAAAGACCATAAGCTGGTACTAAAACATAAGAATGCAAAAGTATTATTAATCGATGACTTGACGTTTCTGCTTAAAACAAACAATCCGAATAAAAACAAGCTTATACTGGTCAATAAAGGTAAAATCGAATATATAGAAAAACGCATTTTATTTATTTGCCTGCCTTCTCGAGAGGGATTCCAAAATTATCTTTTTTCGCATATTCTAAAAGTATGGCAAGGTTCTTTTCGTCAACTACAGGACAGTTAATGCCGGTTCTTTTATTAAAATTACGCAGACAATCCGTATTAAAAATAATTGGATCGCTGACGCCATAAGGGGTAAATAATTTCCCGACGGTTCGATAATATAGGGTTTCGAAGGCATTTTTATCAATAGGCTCTTTAAGCACATATTTATATTTTGAAATATTTAGCGTTTTAAAGGTTAAATCGCCATACATTTGATTGGGAGTGATTGAGTCGTTTGCGAGATGGTAATTGTTATTTGGTTCGTTGCTCGTGCATATGTCATAGATGGCTTTTGCGCAATAATCCACAGGAACAATATTTAAACCGCCTTTAGGGTTAAAATGAAGTCTTATAGGCATTTCAAATGGAGTTTTATAAATATCATCTGAAGGTTTTAAGTATTTCATTTTTTGTCTTATGAAAAAAGCGATCCAACTGTAAAAAACATCATATTTATTAATGCGGCCAAGCGGTTTTTCTATTAATCTTCCGCTTATAGTTGTGGGCCGAAATACTTTATAATTTATTTTATTCATTTTTACGAAATCCCGGAAATATATTTCAGCCTCTAGCTTTGAGTTTTCGTATGGGTTTCTAAATGCGCCGCTCTTATCAATATAGTCAGGATTAATGAGCCCTGTTTTATTCCCGCATGAATATGCGGATCCTATATACACGAATTCTTTAACTTGCAAACTATTGACTAGGCTGCAAATTCTTTTTGTTCCGTTTACATTTATCTCTCGAAGTGTGTCGTATATTGCAGGGCTGGATCGAAAATCAGTATAAGCAGCAACATGAAAAAAATAATCAATGTTATTATTGCTCAGACTCTTAAAGTCATCTTTTGAGATATTTAATTGCTCAATCTCTAGATCAAAAGAAATCGTAACGATAGCTTTCAGTAGTTGTTGAATGTTATTTTTAGATATTCCAATATAGTCAAGTCCGTCAGAAGAGATGATATTCAAAATTCTTTCGGGGTGAGATAGATTGTCTTTTGGGCGGCCAAAAACGAATATTTTTAGATTATCTAGGTTTTTTAGATTTTGCTTCAGGATTTCAAAAAGCAAATTTCTGCCAAGTAATCCTGTTGCTCCGGTTATTGCAATACGCATTATTTCCCCTCGGATTTATTATCCCACGCCCTCAAAATGGTGTCAAACGAGAGGACTAAAGACGCAAGAATCAAAACTCAAGATCACGGTGCAAGCCCCTTTTGACCCTCTAAGCGGTCTTTAGCCGTGGTTTTGAACCTTGAACTTTGAGTTTTGAGTCTTCTGTGTCGATTTATCCGGCAGTGTCGAAAAGGGCTACGACAGTTTCGTTGGTTTGCATCGGCAGACAGCTTGGATGCTGTGGCGGGAAAGTTGCTGGGGAAGCTATCAACGGATGTCACAACGGATCCACGGATAAAAAACAAAACGAAACAACGGATGGGAAGGGAAGGGGGAAGGATGGGCAGGCTGGTACAAACACAACATGACGACGTGACATATAAGGTTATCGGAGCGGCGATGGATGTGCACAATAGACTTGGACCGGGCTTGAAGGAGGTGCATTACCAGAAAGCGATGGTTGATGCTTTGTCGGGATTAAAGATGGATTTTGAGGAACAAAAACAGATCGGCGTCTATTTTGAAAAAACATTGGCGGGATTGCTGTTTTTGGACCTGTTCGTTGAGCGCGCGATAGTCGTGGAACTTAAAGCTTTATCGCACAGGATCACGAAAAACGAATTGGCGCAAGTCGTCACATATTTAAAAGCCAGCGGAAGTGAATTAGGGTTATTGATCAATTTCGGCAGGAAATATCTTGAATATATGAGGGTTTTCCCTCCGGCGATAATAAGAGAATTTGATCAGAACGATTGGCGCTTTGCGGTAAAGCTTAAAAGACCGGAATTCAAAAGAAGCAAGCTTGATAAGGCACAGCACATAACATGCGCATTGCATTGAGTTTTCATCCGTGGATACGTGGGGTATCCGTTGACAGGCATTCGGGCGGCGGGCATGACCCGTTACGCGTTACTCATCCCCATATTATCAATGATTTGTTCATACTGTTCCTTGGTGGTAAAATAACCGATCATGCGGGTGTTTTTATGAGCTTTCACGCTTTAGCGTCCCTGATAATTTCTCTTTCAAGCATAGGCCTTGGCCTTTTCGTTTATCTCAACGGTAGAAATAAGGCCGCCAACATCACGCTTGCGCTGTACGCCGCGTCCGTTGCCGCATGGAGCTTCGGCCAGTTCATGACGGAAATAGTCCCGGATTACGGCTCAGCGCTTTTCTGGGCGAGATTCCACCTCGCGGGAGCCATATTCATCCCCGTTTTCTTCATCCATTTTGTCGAGTCTTTTTTGAACAGAAGGAACAATCTTGTTCTCGCGTCCGCTTATTTGCTGGGATCCGTAATATTCGCGACAAGCTTTTCTCCGCTGTTTGTCGCAAGCGTCTCGCCGAAACTCGGCTTCAGGTACTTTCCCGATCCGGGTCCCGCCTTTCTCGCATATTCAGCCATGTTCGCGCTTCTCGTTCTGTACGGATTTTATCAGCTTGTCCGGGCTTACAGGGCTTCCGCAGGTCAGGCCAAAAACCAGATCATGTGGGTCCTGCTCGCCTCGATCATCGGCTTCGCGGGCGGCTCCATGATGTTCCTGCCTGTTTACAATATAAGGATCTACCCGGTGGGGTACTATCTGGTCCCGCTGTACATATTGATCGCGATTTACGCCTTCATGAAGCACAAGCTCCTTGATATCTCGATAGTGATCAGGAAGGGGCTTGTTTACTCGATCCTGACCCTGTCGATCACGGCGGTTTATGTCCTGTTGATCCTTTTCCTGAAGGAAGCGTTCCAGATGGTTATCGGGAGCAGCTCGCTTGTCGCCATGCCGGCGCTTGTCCTGGCGCTCGTATTGTTCTTGAACCCTTTCAAGGAGAAAGTGCAGAGATCCATTGACATTGTATTTTTCAAGAGCCGCTATGATTATCAGAAGACGCTAAAAATGCTGAGCTCCGCGATCAGGGAGATGACCGGGCTTGATGAGATCATATCAGCCGTCATTGACAGCATAAAAGGAACCGTAGAGGAAGGGAAAGCTTCGCTTTATATTCTTGATAAGAAAAACGGATCGTATGTTTTGAGGGGAGGGCGGGGGCCGGCGGTCTTGGATGCCGCCGGGCTTAAGGAATTTACCGCCGATTCGACGCGCATCCCGATGATCGTCAAAAATAACGCCGTCGGCGCAATGGTGCTTGGCGAAAAGCTGTCTGGCGATTCATACGCAGACGAGGAAATCGACCTGCTTTCAACCATAGGCAACCAGATGGCGGGCTCGATCGAGAACGCAATGCTGTATGAGGACATGATGGAGACGCAGAAGCACCTTTATCAGGCGGATAAGCTGGCAACGCTTGGCACGCTTGCCGCGTCCCTTGCACATGAGATCAAGAATCCGATCGCTTCCGTAAAGGGATTTGCTCAGGTTCTTCCGCAAGCGGTTGAAAATCGAGATTTAGAAGCGATCGCCGATTTTTCCTCGGTCGTCCCGAAGCAGCTTGACAGGATAAACGAGCTTGTGGAGAAGCTCCTTAAATTAAGCAAGCCGTCAAAACCCGAGCTGAAAGATGTTGCAGTCAATGATGTTCTTGACGATGTGATCAAGCTGATCGCAAAACAGTGCTTAAAGCAGGGGATCAAGATCGTCAAGGAATATGATGTTGACATCATTATCCACGGCGATCCGAACCAGCTTATGCAGTCCTTTCTTAACATTGCGATCAATGCCGTGCAGTCGATGGGCAAAGGCGGGGAGTTGAAAATCAAAAGTCAAAAGGAAAATGGCAAAAATATAATAGAAGTGACGGATGCCGGGACAGGAATATCAAAGGATAAGATCGAACATATTTTTAATCCGTTTTATACCACGAAAGAAGGCGGAACGGGCCTGGGGTTATCGGTGACCAGGAAGATCATTGAGGATCATAAAGGCAAGATCGAAATTGATTCTGAGATCGGCAAAGGAACAAGATTCAGAGTAATTTTTCAATAAGTTAGAACATCACACTTCAAACTTCAAACCTCCAATTTCAAACTTCCAAACAATCCATCAAATCATAAATCCCAAACCTAAGTGTCGGAGTGATTTTCGACAGTTGTAGCCAATTTCGACACCTCGACAAGCTCGGTGCAAGCACTTCAAAGGCAGTATTTCTTGATTCAACGCGAAAAAGCCAAATAACCAATTAATTATCAACTTCGGAGAGAAAGTTGCTATTTACTTTACCGGCGGTCGTAAAAGCCCGAGGGTATCGGGCTTCTCCCGGCCCCGACAATCGGGGAGGGTTGGCCGCCATTAACTAAGGCAAGAAACACGAAATTATCACGAAAGGTTATCACGAACTTCTCGAAAAGAGTTGCCACGAAAACTCGAAATTTGCGAAAGTCTCGAAAAGGGGCAGATGCGAAAGAAGGGATGAGAATTGAAAGAGATCATACATAAGGATCTAAGCTATAACATAGTGGGCGTTTTATTTGAAGTGTTCAGGGGGCTGGGGGGAGGGTTTCAGGAGAAATATTATCAGAAGGCGCTTAAACGGACCTTTATCGAAAAAGGCATCCCATTTCTTGAGCAGGTCAGGGTAGACCTTAATTACAAGGGCAAGTTCCTGGGCAGATATTACCTGGATTTTATTATTGACAATAAGGTCGTGCTTGAGATCAAAGCGAAATATGCCATTACCAGAACCGACATTATCCAGGTCCTGAACTATCTAAAGCAGTCAAATCTTGAACTGGGGATAATTTCAAATTTCACACGGGACGGCGTAAAGATCAAACGCATATTGCGCGGCGGAGGCGCTAAGCAGCAATGAACGGCATCATTATTTTTGCGTTGTTCGCGACGTTTGTGTTTTTGCGACAAACATTTTAGGGTGTTCGCGATGAATTTTTCGTGAGAATTTCGGGATATTCCTTTCCACATAATGGGCTTGATTTTTCGCAAGATAGGAGTAAAATTTATATGCTTAAAAAGCTGGATACCCCGCCCCGACGTCAAGTCGAGACGCAGCTGCATAAGGAGATAATCCTGATGTTTTTAAAAAATAGGGGTATTTTATTATTGCCGGCGAGGAAAAACCGCAGCCACGCGATAAACCCAACAATAATCTCGAAATTCGAAATACGTAATTCGAAGGAAATCCAAATATTCAACGCTCAAGGAGGATTCTATGTTTAAAAAACTCGCCCCAATGATCGTGATAATTTTCCTGCTTGTGCCAGCCTCATTCCCGGCAACTTCCGAAGTCTCCGCCACTGACCTCATCGCCAAAATGAGATCCCAACAGGATCTTGTCAAAGACCTCCAGGCTGATACGACAACTACAATAACATCGAACATTTCTATTCCCGGCGCGCCGTCAAAGGGTCCTCAGACCATGACGCAAACAGGGCAAATATGGCAGAAAGGCCGTGACAAGTCGAAGGTTGAGATAACAAGCCCGATGAAGCAGGTTACCATCACTAACGGTTCGATGATGACGATTATCAGCCCGGATTCGGGGCAAAAGATCACTCAAGATCTGAGCAAGATGCAAGGGGCAGGCAAGGGGCAAGGAATGGATGCGACAAAGGCGCTGGATTATTTCAATCTGTCCGTTAATAAGGCAGAAGTGGCGACAGGAGAAAGTGATATATATGTAATATCAGGCACTCCGAAGGAATCAAACCAATTCCTTGGCAGGATGGACTTCTTCATCGATGCCGAAAAGTGTATTCCTCTGCGCATTGCCATGTACACGCCGAAGGGGGCATTGATGTCATTGTCCGAGATCGAGTACGAGCCGGTGGCGGTCTCAAGCGCCGAAACGGCGTATGTGCCGAAGAAGATCAAATCGATCGTTACGATGCAGATGGGATCGGTTAATACGGAAATGGTATATGAAAATATCAAGGTTAATAAGGGGATTAGCGATAGCGTGTTTGAGGCCGAGTAGCTATCAACGGATGGGCTATCAACGGATAAGCAACGGATCAACGGATGGGACAACGGACAAAGAAAGGATAAGCGGAAATAAGGAGGGGAATATGAGAAAGTATTGTTTGATTGTTTTATTGTTATGGTTCATTTGCGGAGTTTCTTATTCTGAGGAACAGGGTGAGCTGAAATTGTCCCTGCCGGTCGAAAAGTGCAAGGTCAATATTGACGGAATGGATTATATGGCTGACAGCTCGGTATTTTCAAAAGCAATACCTATCGGCAAACATGTAGTCACAGTATATTTGTTAGATGAAGACACTTCTGTGGCTTATGAAGAGGTGATAATCGCCACCAATGAAGCGACGTTAATTACCGTCCCATTAAAGGAGAAAGGCGTGGGAATGGGCTTCGCGGCGGGGATGGATAACGCCACATTATTATCGTCGGCATACGGGGATAACTCCGTTCCTTATAATACGATGAGCCCGCAATTCGATGTTTCATGGTTTTATTCCGCGCCAATAAAAAAACACATATATTTTGACCTTGACATCAGTTTATACCGATCGCCGGCCGTGATACAGGACAATGCGGATCGGAAAGAATTGCTTGCCGTATTTCCGGTAAAGGTTAGCTTGAAGGGGAAAGTAAACAAAGACCTGATAATCGGGTGGGGCATCAATTACTCTGCATGGATATTCAACGAAAAAATCGGCGAGGCCTTCCATTATAATCTGGGCGGGCCTGGATTCCAGGTATTCGCGGAAATAATACCCATATCAACGGAGATCGGGTTCATGGTCAAAACGCTTAAACGAGAATATCTTCACGATGTAGTCGATTACAGCAGCAGCGGCTTATACATTAAATATAAGCTCTATATATAGGAACGGAGGGAATAAAATGAAAAGACGAAATGTTTTTTATGCCGGAATAATTCTCTTGTGTTTTTCATCTTTCTCTTTTGGCGCAGACCTGGGCGCTGTCAAAATAATGCTTCCGGATCCCGGCTGTATTGTCTTGGCTGACGGCGTTTCGATTGAAACAAGGGGCGATGATCATTCGAGTGTCTTGCTTGAGCCGGGATATCATAATATCAAAGTTGAATACCAGGACGGCACGACGCTTTATAACGGCGCCGTAAAGGTCAATTCAAACAACACGACAATTGTAAGGCCTGAAATACCTGATGAGTTGTTCGATAGAATCGGTGCCGCCAAAGTTGAGCAATATCTTCAAGGCAAGAAATATGCCGAAATGAATGACACCGATTATTTCCCCGGTCAGATTGGGATAAGGGAGGGGTTTGATAATTCGAAGGCTGTAGGCGTGATTAATGAGGTATTTTCTGGCGGCTCTTATTCATCCTCAAATTATTCTTCATTGATGTTAGATCTTTCATTTTTTAGCAGATGGAAGTTGGCTAATAAATTGTATGCAGATGTTGAACTTGGGATTATGTCGCCATGTGTGTTAAAAGGAGCGGCAGAATTACAATCGGCATATGTGGGTTTTGGGATGGCTTATAAATATGGTGGGCGTTTAATGCTAGGTTTCCGGCCGATTCTATCAGCATGGAGAGTCCCCAATAGGTTTAGCCAATCTGAGTTAAGTACCGGCTTTCAGTTATTCATAGAAATAATTCCAATATCAACGGAGATCGGATTTGTTTCAAGATATATTGTTGCGGCACCTGCTGTTTCTTCTGCTGTGAATGCGCATCCCCCACACATGACTCTTGATGGCTTTTATTTTAAATATAGGTTCAATTTTTAGAATGCTTGGCAAAGGAGTGACTTTATGAAGCGACCGATTATCGCAGCGTTTACGATTTTAATGGTTGCCAGTACTCTCTGGCTCCTCTCCGGTTGCGGGAATCCGACGGGAGGAGGAGGGGGAGGCGGAGGGCCTGCCAATCCAAACAGGGGGACGATAAGCGGATATGTGTATTCATATAATATGTCTACGGGTGTTTATGGCGGAATAAATGGCGCCGTCGTTTCAGTTAGCACTGAGGCGATGACTTTGGAAGTTGCTGCATCAACGGATGCCGATGGGGAATATACTCTTTCGGGATTGCCTTCAGGGTCGATTCCTGTAACTGCCACAATAGATGGCTATGGCGTAACAATTGTTGCGAACAGCAATGTGATTAATTTTATTGCAGATTGGGTGGAAGAAAGCGGAACTGTTACGATTATGGGAACGATAGAGGGTTTGCCGGACACCATTGTCGATGACTATGATGTTGATATATGGATCGATTCTTATTCTGGCAAGTTCGCATCGTATTCCCCTCATTTCAATGCGGCCGATCGGACTTATTCAATAAATAATGCGCTTGGGGGCGACCTCTTATATGTTGGCGCGGAGTATTATAGCGATAATTATCACGAAGCTTACTATAGAATTAATACAACTGATGGCGAGAATTATTATGTTAATCTTTCGTTTGAAGCGGAAGTTTCAATTGAAGCAAATCATATTTATGCACCTTCTAATTATTCTGTTATAAAGGCGAGTACTTACGCAGAAAACAATCACCATGTGTTGAGTTGCCTTGGCAGTCAATTTATAACCATTGAAGGAGGGGGCACAATTATCGACAATATAGCTTCCTTAAAATATGATGACAAATATTGCGTAACATTTTTAGCAAGGAATTCATCCGGTGATTTACTTCGAAAGTATTTCTATGGCAGGTCTGCAGGCTCCGGCCAGACGTTTGATTTTTCGATGTCAGGCAATATGCCGGACCAATTCTTGGAAAATCCGATCGACGGCGCGACTGTTACCGGCGTGCCGAAATTTGAAAGAGCAAACCTTACGCTGGAGAG
>CAYHAH010000103.1:0-7849 GCA_964354575.1 uncultured bacterium | reverse complement strand
TTCTCCATTGAAATATTCAATATAGAGATCAGGACGCTGGGCAAGATCGCGTCACAGGATGATCCGCCGGTGGTTACGGTTGACAATCTGAAAGAGGTCGGCGCGTGGCTTTCAAAGATAAGCGGGTCCGTTCTTTTCAAGCTGGACAGCCAGGAATATCAGGTCGCCAGAGAATATTTCATTAGGGAAAACACCGCGGGATTATTTGAGGAGGAAAAGGATAAATTCCTCAGAAGCCTTAAGCTTCTGGAATCCGGGAAGCTTTTCTACGAAATTGTAAATAACGGCGAGCTCGGAGTGGCTAGGCCGGTTAAATTTTCAACCGGCGGCTACAATCTTAAGGCCGACTTGATCGATTTTGAAGCTGATCCCGATAACCCCGCGATCTCCGTGCTGGCGGGATATGCCAGGTCATTTTTCCAGGGCGGCTATGACATTTCATCCTTGAACAATAAGGATATCCTGAAAAGAATGATCAATCCCGACAAAACCTTTGTGAAATTTTCCGACCTTTACACTGAGTTCGCAAGGTCCGGAGGGCCTAAAATAAATGAGCCGGTGCTTGCCCCTCTGAATCGCGAAATAGTCCGCGAAGAACAGGGCATCCGCAAAGTCTTTGAAGCTGCAGCGGGAACAGAAAAGGCTGAAGCGGCCGAGGAAATATTCAGGCCGCTGTTAAGCGGGGGCAGCCCCGATCTCTGGCTAATTGTCAGGAATAACGGCTCCAATGACTTAACGGCGTTCTCTTTAATTCAAAAAAAGCCGCCGGCTGATTTTGATAAAGCCGGCAATGTGCTCGGAAATCTGCTCAAGATCACGGTCCCGGGAACAAAGGATAAGGATTTCGATCTTTTTGCCGCCGCCGATAATTTTAGATCGGGAAATATCGTTTTTGACGCCGAAGCGACCGCCTTTGATGTATTGAAAAATCTTCTGAAAAAATGGAACGAAAAAGAAAAAACGATAAGCGGGTCAGCCCTTGCGAGCGCCGCCGACCTTCTTTTGGAATATGTTCAAGGAATGAATGCCGGCAGCGCTTCTTTGCTTTTACTTGACTCCGTGAAGGCGGAATTAAAGGAGGCGCAGAGCGATCCTCAGGTCGTTGATATTGCCGCAGATCTTTTCAATGAAATATTCAAAACGGGATCTTTCAGTTTCAAGGATATTGCAGTTTCCGCGCTTGAAACGATCAAAACCCTGAGCGAGGACGAAAGATCGATGGCTTTTCTGAATGACAACTCCCTGAAGGACAGGGATATCCTTGTCATTAATCAGCGATATATAGCTACCCTTCTGAACAATGTCCGCATCAGGATATGTGTCAATAAAGATGAAATTACCGCAACTTCAGTGAAAGAGGGCTCTGCAAAAAAGGTCGCCTCCTATATTCTTAATACAACCGTCGTTAATGTGGAAAGCGATGCCCCGCTGGAGGGACTTGTCAATGAGCACCCCATCCTGGCGATGAAGCTTTATCTTCACAGGTTCTCAAATGCCCCTGATCCGATACTGAAGGAAGACGGCCGATATTTTGCCGTTGAGGCGGTCACCTCGAACGACATCATCGCTTATATCAACCTGGCGTGGTTCAACGCTCTTGATGGAAGCAAGAAAAGCTTAACACAGGAGGACTTTGAAGTCCTCAGCAGGGTCAGCGGATATTTTCAGGACGGCCGCGCAAGAATATCTGATATAGACGTGAAAGTTGAGGGGGACGACGAATTTTCAAATGACATGAACAGGGCGCTCAAGTTATTGAGGGATTTTCGCGATAGCCTTAAGCGGCTCGCCGATCTTCAGGAGCCCGCGGTTCAGCGGATCATCTCCCAGACATCGAGCGGAGAAAAGGTGACCAGATTTACCCAGACAACGAACCTGGTCAAAAACGCCTGGAAGGGACTTTGGAAGCTGCCGAGCTTTGCCGCGCAGACAAAGACGCAGAACATGGTGGTCGACTCATACATCCTCGCGTTCAAGGAGCAGTTCTACGGAAAGGACGGCCTGACGGACACTTCGATCGACGGAAAGCTGATCGAGGATTTCTGCGATAAATTCGGCGCGCTCTTGAAGAACCCCGTTATCAATGAGATCACAGGAGTGCATCCGGAATTGAGCGAGATAAGGGACCCCAAAAAATTCCTTCTTTCAGTTGCGCAGGAAATGAAGAAAACAGGCAAGTTCTGGGCAAGTTTGAACATCAATGCCGCTGATCATAAGGATAAAACCGTGGTGGACGCGAAGCGGCTGCTTCAGGCGGCCATCCTTCTTTACCAGCCGGGGATGAATCCGGTGGGCAACGATCCCGCGGGGATAGCGAAAGCGAACGCCGACGCGGTCGTTTCTTTCGGCAGAACTATGATAATGGGACAGCTTGCATTCGCCAATTACGCGCTCTCGCTGAAAAGCTGGCTTATCCAGTACGGCAAGATCAACAAGGATAATTCCCCCGGTTTCAGCCTTCTGGATGACAAAGTGAGCCGGGATGCCGTAAAAGCCGCCGGAAGGGCGTTCATGGAATTCCTGGAAGATAATTCAAAAACGGAGCAGGCCAGGAAAGAACTGATCGGGATCTTTGAAGAAGACCCGATGAACAAGCTTAAACTGAGCGGAAAAACAACGGCCGCAAAGATCGAAGAATTGAAAAACTACGCAAAAACTTTGCTAAACAATAATTCGGACAAACCGGTTTCTTTTTCTTACGGCGGCGACTGCAGCGGGGATCGCGAGATCCAAAAAGCCCTGATGATATTTACGCGTACGGTGCTCCCGAACCTTTCCGTCGCGTCTGTCGGAGAGGACAATAAGATCAACTTCGGGTCCGAACTTTACACTTTGCTTGGCAGCAAGAGCGGAAAGATACATATATTAAAAGGAAAGGAAGCTGAACATGCCGCACAAAAAGTGGAGGGGGAGCCAGCCACGCAGCCGGTCAACGCGTTTCAGAACCAGGTCATATCAAATTACCTGAATTTCAAGTTCTTTATGGCGCCCACAATACACCTCCAGATGCAGGCCGGCCTCATGTATCAGATGGCGGCAACGGCCAAAGCCGCCGCGAACGGTGATCCTTATGCGGCGCAGGACGCGTTCAATATTGCGGATAAATGGTTGACCGTCAGAGCGCAATTTCTCGCGTACCAGTTCAATCCGTTTGCATGGCTGAACCCCTCGGAAGTGTTCGATCTTATAAAGAACGGGGATAGTAACGGGGCGCTATTGCACATTTTGTTTTTCGGCGGGATGGCGTGGCCGGTTGCAAAACAATTAAGGAAACCTGCGGTGGCTGCGTGGAACCGCGCCAGATCCGCCGCCGACAGATTAATGGGAAGGCAGTCGTTCGTAAGATCGGTCAATACGGTCAGCACATTGCTGGAAAACCCGGAATTCATGCGCAGCGAGCTTGAAATGCTTGAAAAAGAATTCCCGGGCATCAAAAAATGGTACGGGGCCTGCCGCGCAGGCGGAAAGGTTGTTTCACTGCCATTCACAGCCAAGGATTGGTTTTTTCATCCGTTCGATAAAATAAGCCAGACCGGACCCGTGAGGCGTCTTTCGCGCTCAGCGAGAAGTTATAATAAGTTATTGAAACGGATATCCGAAGGCGCGCAGAAAAACGGCTTCCTGCTGATGGATCCGGCCGCCCGCCAGATTTTTGAAATTGTCACTCCCCGCGGCAAGGACGGGAAGTTCAGGAAAACAACGGTCTCACTTTCAAATCTCGACGTGATGAAACTTTACGCCGACCCCCATCACTCCCAATGGATCCTCGGAAAGTTGTCAGTGCAGCTGTCGACGCCGGAAAAAGACGTCCTCCTGGCCGAGATAGAGAAGAGATGCAAGGGCGAGGACATGAAGGTAATGCGCGAACAGGTCAAAGTTTGGGAGGACGGGATCAGGGCGGAAAAAGAGAAAATGCGGCTTAATCTCGAAACAGCGGCGAAAAACCCTTCGGCCCCGCAAACAACAATGGTGTCAAATTCAAGATTGCTTGGAGAAAATGGAGCCGTTTCCCTGAAGATGAAAAACGCCGATTTTCTCGCTTCGATCAGGTCCCAGTGCGATCCTTCACCTTTTTCCGGATGGGGCATAAACCCCGGCATCAGGACAAAATTGTATCTTAAGAGCCTGGAAAGCATATTCGAGACGAACAAATCTGTTCTTGAAAATGTGAACATCCCGGCTGAAAAGATCCCCGGATATCAGGCAAATCTCGAAGAAATTTTAAAAACCATGCCGAAAGGCGTAAGGGAATATTTCTCGGGTATTCAAGCTCGAAATCCAAATGAATGGCGCGCAAAGCTTCTTCTTGCCAATTTGCTGCAGCAGAATATCGCGGGAAAATATTCTCAGCTCTTCAAAGGCGGATTTCTCGGCAGGTTCTTTTTAATGGGCAATGTTCAGACGATCATCAGGAATTATCATTTAACCGCTGAAATCAATCTGACAGCGGCAGAGACGGCTAAAAAAATAGTTTATCCGGAAGTCGCCTCCAAATCAGTGACAAGAGGGCCTGAACCGGCTTATGCAAGGGAAAAAGGCGGCGCGCCTCTTCCTGAGCCGGCTGCAGCAGAAAAGCAGCTGCCTTTGCCTAAATCTGAACCTCTTATCACCGGAAAAAGGTTTGGAACAAAGATAGGAGCTGGCGCCGCTGGCAGCTTCCTCCTTTCCGGCATTTTCAGCGGGGCGGACGTCATCATCAATAAAAAGGACGGCAAAGCGTTCATAAGTGAAACGGCTGTTGGGACGGGCGTCGGAACGGCTTTCATGGCATTGCAGGGAGGACTTCGCAGATTCGGCCGGGTGGGGTCGTGGGGGGCGGCAGGAGCGATCATAAATACCGGAATAACCGGATGGGAGAACCTGCATCGCATTACAAGCCTTGATCCGGGCATGACCTTGATAGGATTCGGCCGAATAGGCGTCGGCACATTTAACGGCGCCGCGAGCGGCGTAACTTTTGCTGTGGTTGAAGCGGGAGCCACTGGCTTGACAAAAAATCCGGTTATAGGAATGCCTGCGGCAATCGCCGCATCGGCTGCAGTCGATGCTGGCCTTGTCAAAGGTGAAGAGGCGATCGCGGATATTCGGTTATCGAAGAATTCCCGAAGTTTGTCCCAGAGTACGGCTGATCATGAAATATCATATTATTTCAAGAAGAACGATATCACGGTCGAATTAAAGAACCCCGCGAGGAAAGACAAGGTCACCGATATTTTCCAGAGAGGGGACTTACTTGATGTGCTTCAGGCGAACCTTGATAAGGCCGGGGAGTTCAAGACGCGCCTGAAAGAGAGCGGCATAAAAAAGATAACCGCGGATTCTTCCGCCGACCTCAATATTTCCGTCCTTGATGAGCTAGTCGAAAAAGCGAAGAGTTTCAAGGACTGGAAAGGAGCGCAGGGCATCAATGTGAATATAAAGGCTCCCGACATCAAGAAATACAAAGAAGGCAGCATCGCTGTCTACTCGATCACCCTGAGTTCCGGAAAAGACAAGGAGACCTTTGAAGCTTCAGTCCTCCTGGAAGGCGATCCCGTTGCCACCGGGGAAAGATTGATGTTTGAGAAACAAAAGGACAATGTCGGACTTGTTGATATCCTCATGAGCCATATAAGCATTCCAGCCGATGAGATCAATAATTATCCTAAGCTGAAGGAACAGATCGAGGGTATTGTGGAAGGGCCGATAAAGAATTCTCTTGACGCTTCTTCCGCCAGAGAGCTTCTCTTAAAAGGAGGGGTGATGCAGGAAGAAATATTTGAAACATTAAAGAACGCCGGTTTTATGTTCACGGGGAAGGATAAAATAAATGACATATCCGGCCAGATGGATCTTATTAATCTTCGTATTTCCTATAAAAATTCATTGAGCAGGCCGATCACTCATATGACAAACAATGGACTTAGCACCGGAGTCGCGATCACTGTCAATGACGCCATGGGCGCGATCGACTACAACCCGGATGTTTTCAATCCCGACGTCCTTGTCATCCAGACCGCACTTAACGCTCTGGGGCTCCTGGAAATGAAGGATATTAACGGCCGTTTCGATGAAGCCACGTCGAAAGCTTTGAGCGACGGAGGATTTGGCGAGGGCATAGGCCTTTTTGACGGGAAGGTATACCGCATAGATGAAAAAGTCGTTCAGAGCGTTCAGAACGCCCTTTTCTACCTTTCGCAAACAGCTCCTTCCGGCGACTGGAAAAAGACCAGGATAAAGCAAGAGAACGGCCAGCGCTAATACCTTCAATATTTCCGCTTTTTAATGAAATTTCCTTGATGATCTTACGATATAGTCACAGGTGAAAAATCGATGATTTCGGCATTAAAACGCTTCTCCATTCCTTCATCTTCCATGAAGCCATATTTCATGAAAGGAGACAGGGTGCTGGCTTTTTCCGTGAAATATGCGCTGCCGCTAAAACGGGGGGATATTGTATTTTTCAAAACAAAAATTACCAATATTAAGGTTGGCCGCGAAGCCGCTGCTCCGGCATACTTCACGGTTAAACGCGTCATCGGTATGCCCGGCGAGCATTTAATGATAAAACAAGGCAAAATTTACATTGACGGCCAAAAAATAACGGATTTTGTAAAAGGCAAGTGGGACATTCCTGACCATAGTCGTACCTATATCCCTTTAGATAAATATTTTCTCATGGGTGACAATAGAAGCATCAGTGAAGACAGCCGCGACTTTGGCCCTGTTCCCCTCAGAGACATATTTTATAAAGCCCACATGATTTACTGGCCCATCTGGCGATTTAAGATCTGGATATAAAATCCCCAAAAAAATAAGCCCGAGGGTATCAAGCTTTTGAGGTTTAGAGGGGAGCGCTTGAGTCTCCAACGGGCTTATAATATTGTTGATTCCGGTCACCTTATTATCGACCGGAATCCCCGAAAATTTCACTTTTTATGCCCGGCTTTTGTGCTATCATTACCGCCCTAGGAGGTGCGAAAATGACTCCAACATCCGTAAGAAGATTATTCTGGGGAGTTACGATCCTGCTGGCCGGCTCGGTTCTCCTGCTTCAGGCGCTTGGGATAGTGCCCGGGTCCGCCTGGAAATATATCTGGCCCATGTTCGTGATCATCATAGGGCTTGAGCTGATAATAACGGCCGTTTTCAAGGCAGGCGAGGAAATAGAGATAGAAGTCCCGAAATTCTGGTACAAAAAGGCAAAAAGAAAAAAATAATAACCGCTTGAAATATACTTCTTTAGTTATATAATCTCCTTGTTTTTGAGCTGAGAAAGGGGGAAAAAGGTGAAAAAGTTATTTGTTCTGGTCCTGTCCGCGTTCATTTTGGTTTCCATGATCTCCATCTCCCACGCAAGGGTCCTCGTTAAAGATTCATCCGTCGTAAAGGTCAATGAAGACATTAACATGGGACGGGACCTTATTTTAAAGGATCTTGTCGCGATAAACGGCAATATCAATATAAAGGGCGATGTCGGCGGCGATGTTGTCGCGGTGCTTGGCAATGTGCGTCTTTTCCCGACCGCGAAGGTTGCCGGGGACGTCACATCAATCGGTGGCAGTGTGTCAAGAGATGAAGGCGCAATAATAAAAGGGAAGATCGTGGAGGTCGCAATAGGCAAGGAGGGTAAAAAAATGGTGGAAGCGTATGCGCCGTTGGTGGCAACGGCAGGGATGGGTGGATTTCTGGTCCTTAAGACTTTGATGTTCCTGGGCTTCATCGGGCTTTCGATGATCGTCGTATCCTTTATGACAAAGCGGATCGGGGCGATCTCTTCAAAGATCGAGAAAGAGTGGCTGAAAACATTTCTCTGGGGACTACTTGGCTACCTATTGATATGCCCCCTGGCCATACTGCTTGCCATTAC
>CAYHAH010000102.1:0-3996 GCA_964354575.1 uncultured bacterium | reverse complement strand
GATATCGGCCCGGGAGACGAGGTCATAATCCCTGCCTTCACGATGATCGCCACTCCTAATTCAGTTCGATACACGGGCGCGACTCCCGTGCTTGTCGATTCGGAGCTCAGGACATGGAACATCGACGCCTCAAAGATCGAGGCAAAGATCACCAAAAGAACTAAGGCGATAATGCCGGTCCATACTTACGGCCATCCCTGCGACATGGACGCAATAATGAAGCTGGCAAAAAAACACAACCTCTATGTCATCGAGGATGCGGCGGAAGCGCACGGCGCGATTTATAAAGGCGGGAAGATCGGCTCTATCGGAGACGCGGCCTGCTTCAGTTTTTACGCCAACAAAATAATCACCACCGGAGAGGGCGGGATGGTGACGACGAACGATAAAAAGCTTGCCGAAAAGATGCAGCTGCTGAAAAACCACGCTTTTTCCCACGAGCGCCATTTCTGGCACAAGCTTCTGGGCTTTAATTACAGGATGACGAATATCCAGGCGGCGATAGGGCTTGCCCAGACCGAGAACTTTGAAAAGCTCGCAAATAAAAGGATCGGGAACGCGATGCTGTACAATTCATTGCTGAAAGAGATCGGGGAAATAACTCTGCCTCCATCGACCAAAGGCATCAAGAATGTTTACTGGATGTACGGAATTTTACTGAAAAACCGGAGCAAAGTCACAAGGGACACTCTTCGTTATGAGCTCGCAAGCAGAGGCATCGAAACAAGGACATTCTTCATTCCCATCCATCGACAGCCGGTTTACAAGGGCTGGTTCAAGGGCAGTTACCCGAACTCGGAATACTTGTGCACGAACGGGTTGTACCTGCCTTCTTCAACGTCTCTTTCCGAAAAAGAGATCAGGTACGTCGCAAGGACGATAAAAGAGATCTTCTTTAAGAGCAAATGATACCAGCAGCAACGCTACTTCCCGAAGGCTCCCTTCACCCCCATCTCCGCCAGGGAGCCACGCAGACAGGCGTCGAAGAAGTCACAAAAAGAATGAAAAAATACACTCCTTATGTTTTCTCGTCCCGCATGAAAGGAAAGTCCGATGTTGAAATGCTTGACGGGGTCTGGCAGTACAGGGTAAAAACAAATCATATAGACAAGCTGCTTTTTCCGTTTTACACGCTGAATTCGCCTTATTACCTCTACGCATACAAAGTCGCGCAGCTTATAAACAAACTGGACATAAAGATAGTCCATGTAAGGAACCGTCCGCTCTACATGCCCTTCTTACGTTATATGCTCGGAAAAAAGGTGAAGCTGATACTCCACGAACACAACCAGAACATAGCCGACACCCTTTCTAAAAAGCAATCTATTGAGGTCCTTGATTCCATCGATGCATATGTCGCGGTGAGCAAGTTCACTTATGATTTTGAGATCACCAATAGATATCCTCAATACAAGGACAAGGCGTGTGTGATATTGAACGGGGTGAACCTTGAAAAGTTCAGTCCCGTGTGGGAACAAAAGGAAAAAGCTCTCGCTTTAAGAAAAAGATACGGCCTTGAAAATTCAACGGTAGTTCTCTTTGCCGGAGCGATAAGGGAAAGAAAAGGCGTACATCTCCTTGTTGAAGCGTTCAAACAGGTATCGGCAAAACATCCCGAGGCAAAGCTGGTGATAGCCGGCGGCGACAAGGACAACCTGGAAGCAAATGACGAATATGCCGTAAAATTAAAAGAAAGCGCTTCCGCTCTTGGAAACAGGGTCGTGTTCACCGGATATATCCCGCCGGCGGAGATCAGCGATATATACCTTCTCGGCGATATCTTTTGCGGGCCGTCCATCTGGGACGAAGCTTTCGGCCTTGTTTTCGCCGAAGCGTCAGCCTCGGGACTCGCCGTGATCGGAAGCAAGCGCGGAGGCATTCCGGAAATAATCATGGACGGAAAAACAGGGCTTCTCGTAGATCCAACGAACATAAATGAACTGGCAGGCAAAATAAACTCTCTCATTGAATCGCCGGAGCTGCGCGATCAACTCGGGAAAGCTGCCAGAAAATACATGGAAGCAAAATTCTCCTGGGACAGAGTGGCGGAAGAAATAGAATCACTCTACGATAAATTACTGAAATGAACAAAATCGACATCATCATATTGAACTATAACGGGGCAGAGATACTTCCGCGGTGTCTTCCGTCGATAGTTGATGCGGCAAAAAGATCCCCCCTCCCCTGCCGGGTGATCGTTCTTGACAACAAAAGCTCCGACAACGGCCTGGATTACGTCCGAAAGAACTTCCCTCAGGTCAAGATCGCGGTCTCAAAAGAGAATAATGTGCTTTTTTCATACAATGACCTGATCCCTCAGCTGGACAGCGACATAGTGATCCTGCTCAATAATGACGTAAAAGTCGAGCCAGATTTTATCCCGCCTCTCATCTCCCACTTTTCGTCTCCCTCCGTTTTTGCCGTTGCCCCGAAACAGCTCAGTTTCAGCGGGAAAACGCATGAAGGCGGAAAGAACAGGATCGAACTGCGCTTCGGCCTGATGTATTCCGGGCCTTTATACGGAGAAGATCCAGTCATGGAAAAACCCGGATATACTTTCTACGAAGCGAACAGCGCTTATGACAGGAAAAAATTCATTGAGCTCGGCGGATTCGACGATATTTACGCGCCCTATCTGTGGGAAGACGCGGATCTGGGATACAGGGCTTGGAAAGCCGGATACAAATTCATTTACGAGCCCAAAAGCGTGATATATCACGCGGAAAGCTACACTCTGGACCGGGAATCGAAGAAAATAAGGGGCCGCCGCATATTGACCAGGAGGAATTCTTTTATTTTCACGTGGAAGAACATAACAGATCCGTTATTGCTTTGCCGGCATATTCTCCTTTTGCCCGTCAACCTTAGCATCTCGATATTCAAGGACTGGGCAAGGATAATTGCTTTTTTTGAGGCCCTTTTATTCTTGCCGAAAATAATCCGAAGGCGAACAGTCAAAAAACAGAAATTCGCAGCATCAGATCTCGAGATCCTGAAGCTATAAGGAAAAAATGGAAATCCCGAAAACACCATACAGGATCGTAATTTTCATGCTGGTGATCTACATCATCGCTTCGGTCCAGTTTCTGTTCAAGGAAACGAAGTTTCTGGCAAGCATCAGCAGAATGTCCTATTCTGAAAAGCTCAACTATCTCGACAACCAGTACTACAGGAACGTTTTTTATAAATATTATGCTTGGATCAATGGGCTCCTGCCAAAAGATTTCTCGTTTTCCATCTATTACAATGAAAAAGCCAAAGAGACCCCATATAACAAGTATTTGCATAGACTCGATTATTATCTCTACCCCAGATATGTCTTGTTCGCTGCTTCAGAGGAAGATCTTGCGCAACCGCCGACACATTGGCCCCATTATAGATCCATCAGATATTCTGAGGCGGTTATTATATTGAACACTGAAAAAGTTGATTTTAAAACGAAAGATAAGATCAAATATGTTGCGCTTAACAACCGAAGATATTATTGCGTTGCGAAAATGGACAACAAAGGTTTGCTTCTGGAAAGATCCTTTATTATAAATACGGTACTCAAGAAAAAAGGCTGGAACAATGTCGCCCGGGCTTTTAGGGGATTATATGGAATAGACATAGACAAGGCGGTTTTTTGATATGGTCGCAACGCTGAGATTCATTTATGCCTTCCTGATAATTCTTGCGGCAGGAAGGCTTATTTTCGAGATCCCGGCGATAAAGCTGAAAGAAGAACAGCCGGGAATAAAAATTCCGCTGTATTTTATGTCCGGCTCAATAATACTGAGCCTGTACATGTTCCTTTTGTTCCTGATGAGAGTGAAATATTCCATCTTCTCCATAAGCGCGCCATTTGTCATTTACTTTGCTTATTATTGCTTCAATAATCTGAAATATCTGCCGGGTGAGATCAATAATGCTGTTTCATGCTCCAAAAAGCTCTTTCTTGAAAGCAAGGATCGCAGCAATATAATTTTCATGTCAGTCTTATTGTTCTTAATATTG
>CAYHAH010000101.1:0-2446 GCA_964354575.1 uncultured bacterium | reverse complement strand
CGGGTCCCTCTCGCTGCAATCCGCCAGCTTTCCCGGAAGCGTCGCCGTGTCCAGGGCGGATTTTTTTCGCTCGATCTCCTGCGCCTTGCGCGCCGCCGCCCTTACCCTGTAAGCGATCAGCGTTTTTTCCACCATTGACCTTGCAATGGACGGGTTCTTGTCCAGGTATCTTTCAAGTTCAGTGTCAACGATCGAGTCAACAATCCCTTTAACTTCGCTGTTCCCGAGCTTGGTCTTTGTCTGTCCCTCGAATTGAGGGTTTGATATCCTGAGGTTCAGGACCGCGGTCAGGCCTTCGCGCACGTCTTCCCCGGACAATGCTTCTTCTCCCTTGATGAGCTCGTTCTTTTTGGCGTAATTATTTATTGACCTGGTCAGCGCGGTCTTAAAGCCGGAGATGTGCGTTCCGCCTTCTTTTGTGTTGATGCAGTTCACGAATGAAAAGATGTTCTCGTCGTAGTATTCTTTGCAGTGCTGCAAAGCTATTTCAATGAAAAGCCCCTCTTTTTCCTGCGACATATATATTGGGGGCACATACAGAGCGGATTTTCCTTTGTTCAAGTGTTCCACATAAGACACTATCCCGCCGTCATATTTAAAAGTTTCTTCCTTCTTCTCCCTCTCATCACTTAAAATTATCTTTGTTCCTCTGTTAAGGTACGCTATTTCCTGGAGCCTGTGCTTGACCGTTGCATAATCGTAATCGACCGAATCGAATACTTCCTTGTCCGCCCTGAAAGTGACTATGGTGCCCGTTTGTCCCGATGGTGTTTTCGCGGATATTACCTTTGGCGGCCTTGCTTTTCCGCGCTCAAATCTCTGGGTATAGACCTTGTTGTCCCTTTTTATCTCGACTTCCATCCACTCGGACAGCGCGTTCACAACTGACACGCCCACTCCGTGAAGTCCGCCGGAAACTTTATAAGAGCCCGTTCCGAATTTTCCCCCGGCATGGAGAGTGGTCAGGACCACTTCCGCGGCGGGCTTCTTTGCTTCTTTGTGCATGTCGATCGGGATGCCTCTGCCGTTATCTTCAATGGTAACGGAGTTGTCCTTGTGAATTATTACGCTGATCGTGTCGCAATATCCGGCAAGAGCCTCGTCTATGCTGTTGTCCACGACCTCGTTGATCAAATGGTGGAGCCCGGGCTTCCCGGTGGAGCCGATATACATGCTCGGCCTTTTTCTTACGGCTTCAATGCCGCCCAGTATCTTTATTTTTGAAGCATCGTATGCCGAAGGGTCGCCGGGTTTGGGTGCTTTTTGTTTAGTTGTCTTTTTTGCCGTAACGTTGCCTCCTCGCCCTGTAATTTTGATCTGCTTTTCTTGCCAAAACATCCCTCTTTGCCCTGTGGAAGTCGATCTCCGCGATATCCGGCAGGAATCTTCCCGCCTCCCTCATCCCCATCTTGGGGTTCCCCTCAATGAGTTTGAGCAGCTTGATCTCTTTCTCGCTTTTTGTTCGCCTGAGGCAGGTGGGACAGAACGCCTCCTCGCCGAAAAACTCAACTCCGCAGTTCCCGCAGTTTTTTTTCGGCTTCTCCTTTGCTTCTCTTAGGACCTCCCCCACAAATCCCGTCTTAAGCCTTATGTCCTTGATCGCACGCTCCCCTATGATAGCGTTCAGCTTAAGGATGATCTCCGGCTTCAAAAGGTTTATCTGCTGCGCCCAGGCGGAGTTCTTTGTGTTTACATATAGAACTCCCCCCACCAGCTTGTCCGGAAAAGAATTTTGGGCGACATTCGCCGGGTTAATTTTTATCCAGGCGCTGGCGATCTTGAATTCCCATAGAACCCTTGGTATTCCGGGGTTTCCTTCGATTATCTTGTCGAGTATCTCTTTTATCTGGACGACCATAACTATGCGGGCGTGACCCCTCCTTTTGACACTTTATACAGTTTTGCTTCGGACTTGAATTCGCTTTTATATAGATCCGGATCCGTAAGGGTTATTATGCACTGGGACCCGTCGTCAGTGACGCCGAGAAGCGCCCTGCAGCGCTTTAGGTCGAGCGTCGAAAACACGTCGTCAAGAAGGAGTGTCGGTTTTTCGCCTGTGGCCGCCCGGATCAATTCAACCTCGGCAAGTTTAAGCGCCAGGACGATCGTCTTTTTCTCTCCGGATGACGAAAAGTATCTCGCGTCCACCCCTGAAAGTAAAAGCTTGAAATCATCCCTGTGAGGCCCGACGGTAGTTGCGCCCCTGTATATATCGATATTTATTGATTTTGACAATTTGTCTCTTAGTCTCTCCGGATCGGCGCTCCCGGCGGGAACGTATTTTATCTCAAGTTTGTTGCCCTCTCCGACAATGGCTTGAATGACCTGGTTGGCCGGCCCGGATATTTCGGAGATGACTTTTTCCCTCACCTGGGTTATCCACGCGCCCACCCGGTACAGCTGTTCGTCCCATTCAGTAATATCCGCGCTGGAACTCTTTGACAGC
>CAYHAH010000100.1:0-16218 GCA_964354575.1 uncultured bacterium | reverse complement strand
TATTCATGTCGGAACGAATAATGATGCAGGAAGCGCTGAACATATCTTCCGGGAAAGAAGTCATGGGCATACTAAAAAAAATATTCGCGATAGTGTTCGCCGTGGAAGGGATCGGCGTGCTGATCCTGTTCTTAAGATGGGCGCCCGAGCTGGGGGTTGGCAAAGGAATCTTATATGCGGTCTTTCATTCCGTTTCGGCTTTTAACAACGCCGGATTCGCGCTGCCGCCGAACTTTGCGAATCTTGCTCCGTATGTCACGGACATCGTGATAAACCTCACGATAACAACTCTCATAATAATCGGCGGCATCGGTTTCCTGGTCATATCCGATGTCCTTAAAGGCGCCAGATGGTCCCTGCACTCTAAAATAACCATCACGACAACAGCGCTTTTGATAATCCTGGGAACCGCGGGTTTTCTGTTCCTTGAGTACTCAAATCCAAGCACTATAGGCCCTCTATCTTTGGGAAATAAGATCCTCGTATCCTACTTCCAGGCGGTCACCCCCAGGACAGCGGGATTCAATACCGTCAATATCGGAGCCATGTTCGCGCCCACACTCATCCTGACGATGATCCTCATGTTCATCGGAGCAAGCCCGGGAGGAACCGGAGGAGGCATCAAGACAACGACATTCGCGGTGCTGATCGGAACCATACGCGCGACCTTGAAAGGATTTAAAGACACCATCATGTTCAAGCGAAGGGTCCCTCACGAAACCGTGAGAAGGGCTTTCACGATCACAACTCTGTCGGTCTTTGTCGTGGTAGTCGCTGTGCTCCTGCTTAATTACTTCGACAAGTTCAGTCTCATGGAATCCGCGTTTGAGGTCTTTTCGGCGTTCGGCACCGTGGGCCTTTCAACGGGCATAACCCCGAAATTATCTTCCATTGGAAAAATGATCATAATTGTAGTAATGTTTATCGGGCGGGTAGGCCCGCTTTCTTTGGCTTTGACCCTTTTGATCCAGCAGAAAGAGCCGAGGATCGAATACCCGAAAGAACACATATCAATAGGTTAAAGGAGGCCTTTTATGAAAAAACAATACGCGGTTCTGGGGCTTGGGAGGTTTGGCTCAAAAGTCGCCAGGGAACTGTTTTACAGGAAGCAGGAAGTGATAGTCGTTGACCATGACGAAAGCAAGATCCAGGCGATAAAGGATGAGGTCACAAACGCTTTCCTTGGAGACATAGCCGATGAGCAAACCCTGCTTGAAGCCGGCGTTTCTGACTGCGACGTTGTGGTGATAGCCGAAAGCACCAACGTTGAGGCGAACATCATCGCGACACAGATATGCAAGAACCTCGGGATTAAAAAAGTGATATGCAAGGCCAAGAACACGATCCATGGGAACATCCTGAAAAAGCTGAACGCGGATGTGATAGTTTACCCCGAGCAGGACACCGCGATAAAGCTCGTGAATAAGCTGACCTCGGAAGGCATTCTCGATTATTTTGAACTCGGCGGAGAGCTGAGCATTGTGGGAATAACCGCTCCGGAATACATGAAAAATAAAACTCTGGGCGATCTTGAGCTGAGAAAGAAGTTTAATGTGACCGTCCTGGGCATAAAACGGGGCGAAGAGATCGTTTTCAACCTGACCGCGGACACGAAGATCGTCGCCAGTGACGTGCTTATAGTGTTCGGGGAGTCGGATGCGCTGAAAAAATTACACCTGGATATCTCGCACAAGACCTAGAAAATTTATTTGGTTACTTTGATCACGTCGATAAGGCGCATGCAGGTATTGATATAGCGTTCATGGGGAAGAAAAATAGTTTCGACAGGCATAAGAGATGGTGCCTCTTGTCTGAGTTTTTCCAGCTTTTTCTCAACAAAAAGGGAATGTAATATATAGCGCTTGCCCCATTTGGTGAGAGTCCATTCAAATCCTTCGTCTTTCATATCCTTTCTGCAATAAGTCATGGCATAAAACATGGCATACTTCCATTCATCTTCGGTTGGGATCCTGAATTCTCTGCCGGTTTGTGCGCTTAACCATTTGGCATAGGCCTCCTCGTCAAAATAATTAACGCAGCTGACCGCTTTGTGAAATTGCGAGGGATCGGCAAGGTTTTGCAGTAGTCTTTGAGCATTATGGCCTTCGATCTTATATCCGGAACTTTCCACGAATTGCTTGAACTGGCCTACCGCCACTTCATTTTTCATGATGTTATAATATCTTCCCGGAATATGGAGCATTGGCAATAACGACACATCGACTTTGGTAAGTTCCGGAAGAACCTTTTTTTCCAGCAATTCACGGGCAGTCTCAACCTTGCCATTGCCCAGCAGTTTCTGTATATGTTTGATTTCTTGATCGATCGCTCCAAGGCTAGACCTTTGCGCTTTCTTCACTGTGTCCATCCCATTCTCGTAATTGCGCAGCCATTTCTGTACTTTCTGCATCCCTTTTTTAAGTCCACCGATCGGCCATTTAATGATCTTGTTAACTTTAAATCCCGGCACTTTTATCATCCCTTGTCCGCCATTTTATTGTTCCAATACGGACATATTATTATCAGCAAATTTGAGGGAAAATTTCACTCGGAAGGGGTAATTTTTAGTGCTAGAATATCCACAAGGAGGAAAAATTATGACGCCAAGCGCAAAACAGGCCCTTTCTATTCTTCGCGACGCTTCCCACTTTCAATGGTACGTTATACCGCTGCTTCTCATAGTTCTTTATATCTATTCCGTTGAGGTTGAAAGAAAGAATTGGAACGTTCTTTTTGGAGGCCTGGCACTGTGGGGAATGGACTGGTTCAACGAGATATGGAACGCGCTGCTTTTTCATTTCAACAAGTTCGCGCCGGCCTGGGCGACTCCCGGGGCGACCGCTTACAACATATTGATCGGCCTGAATATCGAGATAACCTTCATGTTCGCCGTCATGGGTATTTTTGCCTGCAAAATGCTGCCAAAAGACAGGAAAATGAGAATTTTGGGGGTCAATAACAGGGTGTTTTTTGCCGTATTGAACGCCCTTCTTGCGGTCGGCATTGAGGTGCTCCTGAATCTTGCCGGAGCTCTCACATGGGACCTTCCATGGTGGAACCTGAGGGCTCCATGGCTGATATTCCTTGTCGGTTACCTTCCTTTCTTCGTCGTCAGTTTCTGGGTCCATGACATGAAGAAGGTGCAGGACAAGATAAAAACGGTCGGCGCGATACTTGGATTTGACGCTGCCTGCCTGATAGTTTTTGGTGCTATCCTGAGATGGATATGAGTAATATTAAAACTTTCGAAAACTTCCCCCCATGGATGGTTTTTATAGCCGATTCGGTTTCGTTCGGCATCTATGCCATTGGCGCATACATCATGTTCAAGTTGGGCGCGCTGTGGGGATGCGCCTATCTGCTCTACTGTTTATTTTGCGAGATCAGGCTCATGAGGACATCATGCGTACATTGTTATTATTACGGTAAATTGTGCGGCCTTGGAAGAGGGAAACTTGCGGCTCTGTTTTTCGGGAAAGGCGACCCAAAAAGATTCTTCGAGAAGAATATCACATGGAAAGACCTCATCCCTGACCTGCTGGTTTCACTTATCCCTTTTGTCGCCGGCATTTATTTGCTCTTCAAGGATTTCAGCTGGATCATATCGATCCTGATCGTATTGCTTTTTCTTTTGACGAGCGTCGGCAATGCTTATGTCAGGGGTAATATCGTCTGTAAGTATTGCAAGCAGAGAGAGCTTTGCTGCCCGGCAGAAAAACTGTTTGCGAAAGCTAAAAAATGAAGCTTCTTGCAATAGAAACAAGCTGTGACGAGACAAGCGCCGCTGTTGTAAAAGACGGAAAAGAGATCCTGTCCAATATCGTCGCTTCGCAGGTGGAATTCCACAGGAAATACGGCGGGATTGTGCCGGAGGTCGCCTCAAGGAAACACATCGAGGTAATTGCCGCGGTCGTCAAACAGACGCTGGATAAGGCAAAAACGCCCTTAAAAAAGATCGACGCCGTCGCGGCGACTTACGGACCCGGTCTCGTGGGCTCGCTGATAGTAGGATTGAATTATGCCAAAGCGATAGCTTATGCGCTCAATAAGCCATTTATTGCAGTAAACCACATAGAAGGGCACATATACGCTAATTTTCTAGAATCGAGTAACGCGTTACGCGTAACGCGTGTCTCGTTACCTTTTCTTTGCCTTGTCGTCTCCGGCGGCCATACCCAGCTTATATTGGTCAAAGACCACGGGGTCTATGAATCCCTGGGACGAACGCGCGACGACGCGGCGGGGGAAGCTTTTGATAAAGTTGCCAGATTCCTTGGCATCGGCTATCCGGGCGGACCGATAATCGACGAAATGTCAAAGAAAGGCAACCCAAAAGCCATAGCTTTCCCGCGCGCGATGATAGATGAAGGTTACGACTTTAGCTTCAGCGGGCTTAAGACCGCCGTCGTCAACTACGTAAAAAAGAACGGGATGCCAAAAAATCCCGCTGACCTGGTTTCTTCCTTCCAGCAGGCGGTCGTCGATATCCTGGTCGAGAAAACGATCAGGGCGGCTGAAAAAAAGAAACTGAAATGGATAGCCCTTGCCGGCGGCGTTTCCGCGAATTCCAGGCTCCGGGAAGACCTTAAGGCAAGGGCTGAAAAAGAAGGTTTCAAGATCTCAATCCCGCCGATGAATTTGTGTACCGATAACGCAGCGATGATAGGAAGCGCGGGGTATTACTTGATAAAAAAAGGTAAAAAGAGTAACCTTGACATAGAAGCGGTTTCAACCTTGAGGATATAATGACTAAAAAATTATATATATTCCTTACTTTTGCCCTTTGCCTTTTTTCTTTTGCCGCGATCTCCGGCTGCGGAAAATACATAACCCAGTATTCGGCTCCAGTCATAATTGAAAGATATCCGGTTTCAGGTGCCGGGGGGATCGGGTCATACGAAACTCTCTGGGTGAAGTTCAGCAAGTCAATGGACACGAACGGCTCAAGCATCGCGGAACTCTTGAGCAAGATCAAATTCGCGGCAGATATGACAGCCACCGCCACTTTTTATCCAGACCCAACCCCCGAAGCCGTATGGTCTGAGAGCGACTCAAAACTTACCATTACCAATATCTTCTTCATTGCAAACCCCGGCAACAGTATACATGTTCAATCATCCAAGGAAGCTTTCCAGGACGTGAACGGGCAATATCTTACGGAGAACGCGAATCTGTGGAATTATACCCTTTCCGGACTGAACATAGTGAGCAGAAATCCCAGCATAGACGCAGTTGTCACCAACGGCGGATTGACAGCCGAGGTCGTGTTCAATAATCCTGTTGATCCCGGCAGTTTTCTTGTCTACATTGGACCGGACCATACTGCAGGCGCTCCGACCACCTATGAGGGTTCCTTCTCAAATTCCAACACTACACTGAGCTTTGAGGTATCCGATTGGCCGGGCGTTCCGCCGGTAGTTGTGGACATAACCTATGAAGCAATGGATATTTACGGAAATGTTGTGCTGAACGGTCAGCTTGTAAAATATACCGTGCAGTGATTAGCTTTGGAACCTGCGACTGAAAGTCGCGGTTCCAATCCTGAAATAGGAACCGAGGCTTTTAGCCTCAGGTTCCTTGCTCCAGCAAGCTGCTCACTTCATCTCTTCCAGCAGGCCGGCCATAGAGGCAATAACATCTTTCGTCTCGGGCTTCATGAATTCCTCGTATGTGAATATTTTCCTGCCGCTACTGAACGCGGCGACCACGGATGATGAGTAATATTTGTCCAGCGTGTCCTTGATCGCGTTCGAAAGCTGCTTCTTCACTATGCTTTTTACCGAAGCCATCTTGTATGTGTTAAAGCAGAGCGCATACGTGACATATTCATCTGAATTGGTGTCGAGCTTTGAAAGGTATCTGTCAGCACGGTCCTCGATCGCTCCCCTGCTCCCTCCTATGTCGGCATAATCAATATCGAAAGCCTTCATCGCAAGTCCCAGGTCGCCCATGCTCTTGTCCACCATGGCGATAGTATCCGACGGCGTGTATATCACATATCTCTTCCACGCGCTGCCGTTAAGCAGGGCGTACGCCCAGCCAAGCCTGTTATATGATTTTGCGTAGTAAAGCGGATAATACTGCGCCGGGGGTATGCTCATTCCCTTTTCAGTGGTGAGGTTCGATATCGAGGTCAGGACCTCGTTTATCCAGGAATCCGCGTCCTGGTACAGCTCAAGCTGTTTGTAGAGCTTTATGACAGAACCCTCCACGGCCCTGTGCGTCAGGATCCCTTTCCTGTAAGCGGAGGCAATTGCGTAAGGCAGCACTTCCGCCGCAAGACCGGGAGAGGTCTCCTTCGAGTTAAGTATTTCAACCGCTTTGGCATTAACGGCGGACAGGGCTCCGAGGGAATTCTCATAAGCCCCGATTCTTTCCCTCACAAGCGCCTTTTTGTACAGTTCCGCCAGGTATTTCGTGGGCGTGCTCGCCTCTGCAGAAACAACATAGTCGGTCGCGTTCGTGCCGAGCGACTTTGAATCAGACTGAGGCATGTCCTCAAAAGTGGTCGCCAGCTGCTGGCAGAAGCAGGCGGGAGAAATTAACAGAATGGATATGACTAAAACTATTTTTAACATATAAAAAACTTCGTTATTTTAACACGAAACCGCGCGCTTGTCGATTAAATACGGCCATTGTATAATCAAAAGCATGAAAGTGACCGTCAAGGACGTTGAACACGTCGCCAAGCTGGCAAGACTGGGCCTCACGCAAGTCGAAAAAAAGCGCTTTACCGAACAGCTGTCAAGGATCCTGGAATACGCGGAGATCATCAATAAACTTGATACCAAAAATGTCGCCCCGACCTCTCACGCGATCCCGATGAAGAACGTTTTTAGAAGCGACAGGGTGTCGGAATTCGAAGACCGGAAATCGATAATCGCGAATGCCCCCAAAGAAGAGAATAACATGTTCTCCGTTCCCCGGATAATGGAGTGAAAATGGAGCTTTTTGAACTTACCGCGCACGAACTTCACGCAAAACTCGAGAAGAAAGAGATATCCGCCCAGGAAATAGTAAGATCGGCGCTCGGCAGGATAAGCAAAGTCGAGAACAGCGTGTCGGCTTTCATGACCATTAATATTGACGAAGCCATATCCAGGGCAAAGGAAATTGACGAACAAATAGCTGACGGCAAACAGCTGACGGCCTTGACGGGAATACCGATAGCAATAAAGGATAATCTTTGCACGAAAGGGATTTTGACCACCGCTTCATCAAAGATACTTCAAAATTACATACCGCCTTACAACGCGACGGTCGTTGAGAATATCCTGCAGGCAGGCGCGATACCCATCGGGAAGACGAACCTTGACGAATTCGCCATGGGTTCATCGACCGAAAACTCGGCATACAAGGTGACAAAAAATCCCTGGAATCTCGGTACTGTTCCCGGAGGTTCGTCGGGAGGGTCGGCGGCCTGCATTGCCGCGGATGAATCAACCCTCGCTTTCGGATCGGATACCGGAGGATCCATAAGGCAGCCCGCGTCATTCTGCGGGGTCGTGGGACTTAAGCCGACTTACGGCCGCGTCTCAAGATACGGCCTGATCGCATTCGCTTCCTCCCTGGACCAGATAGGCCCGCTGACAAAGGATGTGACCGACGCCGCGATCTTCATGAATTTCATCGCGGGACACGACCCGAAAGATTCAACATCGGTCGACATGCCTGTCCCGGATTACAGGAAGGCGCTTGTTGACGACGTAAAAAATTTGAAGATCGGCATAATAAAAGATCTTCTCGGGAAAGGAATTGACGAGGAAGTTAAAAAAATGATCCTTGAAGCCGCGGATCTGCTGAAAAAGCTTGGCGCCAGGGTCGAGGAAGTTTCGATGCCGACCCTTGCGTACGGCGTTCCGACCTATTATCTTCTCGCGACAGCCGAAGCAAGCTCAAATCTTGAGAGATATGACGGCGTAAAGTACGGACTGCGATCGAATGAAGCTGATGACCTTCTCGCAATGTATTACAACACCAGGAGCGAAGGTTTCGGGCCCGAAGTAAAAAGAAGGATAATGCTGGGGACATACGCCCTCTCCGCCGGATATTACGACGCTTATTATCTGAAAGCGCAGAAGGTCAGGACGCTGATAAAGAACGATTTTGACAAGGCTTTCTCTAAATTCGACATCCTTCTCTCCCCCACCGCGCCGACAGTCGCTTTCAAGATCGGGGAAAAAGTTGACGACCCGCTTTCTATGTACCTGTCCGACATTGCGACGATACCGATAAACCTTGCCGGCATACCGGCGATCTCGATCCCCTGCGGTTTCGTAAATGACCTGCCGGTGGGACTGCAGATAATCGGAAAAGCCTTCAGCGAGGAAACGCTGTTCAGGGCGGCTTATACTTATGAGCAGAACACGAAGTGGCATGAGAGGAAACCGAAGCTGTGAAATACGAAGTCGTGATCGGATTGGAAATACATGCGCAATTGCTGACGGAGAGCAAGATCTTCTGCGGGTGCTCCACCAAATTCGGCGCGGCCCCCAACACGAACATATGCCCGGTCTGCACCGGCCAGCCCGGCGTCCTGCCAGTTCTCAATAAAAAAGTTGTCGAGTTCGCCATCAAGACCGGTCTTGCGCTAAAAGGAAATGTGGCAAAGCAGTCCGTCTTTGCCAGAAAGAACTATTTCTATCCCGACCTGCCGAAAAATTATCAGGTATCACAATACGAGCTGCCCGTTGTGACCAAAGGGCATCTTGATATCACGACCAGCGGTCAAACCAGGAAGATCGGGATAACGCGCGTTCACCTTGAAGAGGATGCCGGAAAGCTGGTCCACCGGGGAGCCGCGGGGCTGAAGGGCTCTACTGGAAGCTTTGTCGATTTCAACAGGACAGGCGTTCCCCTGATGGAGATCGTGACCGAGCCTGACATCAGATCGCCGGAGGAAGCGAAAATATTCATGCAGGACCTTCGAAACCTCCTCGTTTATCTCGGCGTGTGCGACGGCAACATGGAGGAAGGAAGCCTCAGGTGCGATGCCAACGTATCGATCCGCCCCGAGGGACAAAAGGAACTGGGCACGAAGACAGAAGTGAAGAACATGAACTCATTCAGGGCGGTCCAGAAAGCCCTTGAATCCGAAATAAAGAGGCAGACAGAAATGCTCGGATCCGGCGAGAGGATAGTCCAGGAAACCAGATTGTTTGATGACACGACGGGAACAACAACGCCGATGAGGAGCAAGGAAGAGGCTCACGATTACAGATATTTCCCCGAGCCCGACCTTGTGCCTGTTGAGCCGGAAAAGAAATGGATCGATGAGATAGCAAAGTCGATACCCGAGCTTCCGGGTTCGAAGAAAGCCCGGCTGATGAAGGATTGCGGCCTGCCGGAGCTTGACGCAACCGTCCTGACCGATGACAAAGCGCTGGCGGATTTCTTTGAAGAATGCCTGAAAACATATAAAAATGCCAAGAACCTCAGCAACTGGATGATCGGCGATCTGACCGCTTATATGAACGCAAAGAAGATCGGCATAAAGGATATTGAGATCACTTCGGCCCGATTCGTTGAGATGCTCAATTTGATAGACAAAGGCACGATCAGCAGGAACTCGGCGAAGGCGATACTGGTCAAGATGCTTGACGGGGGCAAATCCGTCGGTGACATTGTCGCCGAATCAGGCGCGACTCAGATATCGGATGAAGGGGAGCTCTTGAAGATCATAACGGATGTGATCAGCAACAACACAAAATCGGCTACCGATTACAAAGGCGGCAAAGAACAAGCGCTTTTCTTCCTTATGGGGCAGGCGATGAAAGCCACCAAGGGAAGGGCTAATCCGGAGATCCTGAAGAGCCTTTTGATCAAGGAACTCAAAAAATAAAAAGGCCCGCAGCGCTTTCGCGTAACGGGCCTCTTATTTAAGTCAGGAAACTTTAGAACCTTGAGAAATTGCTTCTCGGCCTATCGCTTCTCTCCGCCCTTGGTTTGGCTTCGTTGACCACGATCTCTCGATCGCCGATCTTCTGGCCGTTCATGGCGGAAATGGCTTTGTCCATATCAGCATCGTCAACCTCAACAAAGCCGAATCCTTTGGCCTTGCCGGAGAACTTGTCTGTTATGAGCCTTACTGCCTGGACCTTCACATGTTCCTCGAACTTGGTCTTTATCTCGTCCTCGGTCGCTGACCACGGAAGGTTTCCAACAAATAAACTCTTTACCATCTTCTTATTTCACCTCGCAATACAATGAATATCCCGTTAATGACTCTTATAACAAAAATCCCAAGATTAGAGATCTTGGGTGAATTTCGCGCTACATATTAAAAAATATCTAACTAAGAAACCATTAACCTCGACTCTTACGCTGCTACTATGACACACATGTTTCACAATAGCAAGCTATATTTATATCGTCCATACCGGCGGTAAATTTCACTTTATTTACTTGAACCACGGCAGCCACAGGATAACCGGTATCGAAAGATACATGTAGGAGCAAAGCTTTGGCTCCACGAAAGCCGTTATCATCGCCAGTCCCGACACGAGCGGGCTCACCCATCCGCTCCTCACGCCCCGCCGCAGGTGCTCATCCTCCGACTCCTCGCTTATAAGCCTTCTCTCCTGGGCGGCGTATACCCAGCCAAGCTGTATTGACACAGACACAAGGAATATATTGAGCGCGAAGAAGAACTCTCCCGCCGTCCTGTCCGGATTTGCGGAAATGAGCGACGTGGAGAAAGGGATGAAAACGACGAACATAAGCGCGATGATGTTCATCCACATGTGTTTTTGATCCGTCTTTTTGATGTGGTGGAATATCTGGTTGTTCACGAGCCAGAAAACGGCAAGAAGCGCAAAGCTCAGGAAATAATTGAAGAACCTGTCTGACTGCGACACGATGAAGCTGCCGGCATCGATCCCCTTCAGCGTTCCCGGAACGTCAAAACTGAGTATTAGGAGGGTCATTGCGAAAGCGAATATGCCGTCGGTCAGCGCTTCAAGCCTGCGAGTAGACAGTTCGACCTGTTTTAATGCCATGACCAGATTATATAATATAACTATCCACTTCGCATCTCTCATCTCTCCGTGTTAAAATATCCCCATGAGTTCCATCGCATACCAGATAGGCAATTCCCTGTATTTGAACATTACCAACCGCTGCACGAGCAAATGCCGGTTCTGCATCCGCTACAAGACGAAGCTTTTTAACAACAAGCACGAGCTCTGGCTAAAAAAGGAGCCAACCGCAAAGGAAGTGATCGAGGCGATCGGCGATCCGGCAAAATTTAAGGAAGTGGTGTTTTGCGGTTACGGAGAGCCCCTGATAAGGCTTGATGTCGTTAAAGAGGTCGCCAAGTGGTTGAAAGGTAAAGGCACGTCGGTCAGGATCGACACGAACGGCCACGGCAACCTGATACACAAGAGGAACATAGTGCCTGAACTTAAAGGGCTGGTTGACTCGATATCGATAAGCCTTAATGCCCAGAACAAAAAGCTATACAATGAAATATGCCGCCCCGATTTCGGAGAGGATGCTTTTGATGCTATAATCGAATTCACCGGGGAATGCAAAAAATATATCCCGGATGTTGAACTGACGGTCGCGGGCATACCCGAGATCGATGTGAAAGAAGCAAAGAAGATAGCCGATGATCTCGGAATTTCCTTCAGGGTAAGGACTTATTACGAACAGGATTATGTAAGATGAACTATGACATTGCGGTGATCGGCTCGGGTCCCGGCGGATATACCGCCGCGATAAGGGCCGCGCAGCTCGGGAAAAAAGTCGCGCTGATCGAAAAGGGCGATGTCGGCGGCACCTGCCTCAACACCGGCTGCATCCCTACAAAGACGCTCTTTTCGTGCGCGAAGCTCTATTTAAAGATGAAAACCGCCGACCGGTTCGGCATCAACGCCGAAAACCTCTCGATCGATCTCTCAAAAATGGTTCAGAGGAAGAACAAGATAGTCAATCAGCTGAGAAAAGGACTTGAATACCTTTTTAAGGGCAACAACATAGACCTCGTGAGGGGCGAGGCAAAGCTGATGGGCCCCCATCAGCTGACGGCCAACGGCGAGGTGATTGAAGCGCCTCATATCATCCTGGCAACGGGATCAACGATACCTGACAAGCCCCCCTTCAAGATAGACGAGAAAAAAGTCTTTTCAAGCACGGGGATACTCAACCTTGAAACCATCCCGAAAAACATCGCGATAATCGGTGCGGGCGCAATTGGAGTTGAATTCGCCTCCATATTCAACGCGCTGGGATCGAAGGTAACCCTATTTGAAATGATGCCCCGCATAATGCCCGCCGAAGACAGTGAAGTTTCCCAGGCGCTTGAGCAGCTCCTCACGAAAAAGGGCGTGGAGGTGCGGACAAGATCGAGCCTTGATGACGCAAGCGGCTATGAAGCGGTCCTTGTAAGCGTAGGCAGGAAGCTGAATACCGGAGGCCTGGAGGAGATCGGCATCAAATTGAACAAGGGAAAGGTGATCGTCAACGAAAAGATGCAGACGAGCATCCCCACTATATTCGCGGTCGGCGACATCGCGGGGAGATACATGTTCGCGCACACCGCGTCCCGCGAGGGGATCGTCGCGGCTGAGAACGCCTGCGGAAAAAGCGCCAGGATGGACTACACCGCCGTGCCGAGATGCACTTACTCCGATCCGGGCGTCGCATCGGCAGGCATGACCGAAGAAGAAGCAAGGTCAACTCACAAAGAAATCAAGATCGGGAAATTCCCGTTCAGCGCGTCTTCCAAGTCGCTGATAGATGATGAAAGGGACGGCTTCATCAAAGTGGTCAGTGATAATTCAGGCAAGGTCCTCGGCGTCCACATATTGGGCAGCAGCGCCACCGAGATCATCGGCGAGGCGGTTCTGGCAATTAACAAAGGCATGAAAATAGAGGACGTGATATCAACGATCCATGCGCATCCGACAGCATACGAATCTTTGGGCGAAGCCGCGGAGAATACGCTGAAACAGGCGATATCAATATTGAACAAATGAGCAGACTGCCGCAGTGGCTTATAAAAAGAACTCCCAAGATGGAAAATATCAGAAATATCAGGAGCTTGATAGGGAACAAGGTTAACACCGTCTGCGAATCCGCGAAGTGCCCCAATATCGGCGAGTGCTACGGCAATAAGACAGTTACCTTCATGATCCTCGGCAGCATTTGCACAAGGGGATGCGGGTTCTGCGCGGTTGACAGTGGCGCCCCTTCGCAGCCCGATCCGATGGAGCCCCGAAATGTCGCGGTGGCCGCGAAGAAGTTGGGACTGAAATACATCGTGGTAACTTCTGTCACAAGGGATGATCTCCCCGACAGCGGAGCAAGTTATTTCGCGAAAACAATTACTGAGCTGAAAAAGATCAGCCCTGACACAAAAATCGAAGTGCTGATACCCGATTTTAAGGGAAAAGAAGAGCATCTTAAGATCGTGATCGACGCAAAGCCGAACGTACTGAACCACAATGTCGAAATGGTCCCGAGGCTCTACGGCGGCATAAGACCGAGATCGAACTACTACACTTCGATAAATCTGCTTAAAACAGCAAGAAAGATCGATAGTGAAGCCGTCACAAAATCGGGCTTTATGGTCGGCATCGGGGAAAAAGAAGACGAGATATTCCGGCTGATGAGAGAGCTGAGGAGCGCGGACTGCGACATCATTACGATAGGCCAGTACATAGCCCCTTCACAAGAACACGCAAAAGTTGTAGAATACGTGCGGCCGGAAAAATTCGATGAATACAGGGACTTCGGGCTTTCGATCGGCATAAAAAAAGTTATCTCCGGGCCATTTGTCCGAAGTTCGTATATAGCAGGGAGCTACTGAGTCGTGGAGGAAGCTGAAAGATTACAGAAACTACCAACCTACATCTTCGCCAAGCAGGATAAGCTGAAGGCCGAAGCAAGGAAGCGCGGCGCGGACCTGATCGACCTCGGGCTCGGAAGCCCCGACATCCCTCCGCCAAAAGAAGTTGTAGATGAAATGATCCTGGCACTCAAAAACCCCGCCAATCACAGGTATCCGCCGTTCGACGGCTCGCACGAATTCAAGCAGGCCGTCATAAACTGGGTGAAGCGGCAGTACAATGTCCACGTGAACGATGAAGAAGTCGTAACGCTCATCGGCTCAAAAGAAGGCCTTGTGCACCTGCAGCTGGCTTACCTGAACCCGGGAGACACGACCCTTGTTCCCATGCCCGCGTATCCGGCTCATTTCAGGGGCGCGATACTTGCCGGCGCCGAGGCCGTGGTCCTTCCGACAACAGAAAGAACGGGATTCATTCCGGATCTCAAGATAATCGATGAATCGATCGCAAAACGGGCAAAGATGCTTTTCCTGTCTTATCCGACAAACCCGACAGGCGCCACTGTCTCCAAGGGATTCTTTGAGGAAGCCGTGGCTTTTGCGAAAAAATACGACCTTCTGCTTGTGCATGATTTCGCATATGCGGAGCTGTACTTTGACGGGCAGAAGCCTCCGAGCATCCTTACCGTCCCCGGAGCAAAGGATGTCGCGATCGAGTTCCATACTCTTTCAAAGACATTCGGCATGGCGGGATGGAGATGCGGGTTTGCCGTCGGAAATAAGAAATATGTTGAATCGCTGAGGAAGATAAAGACGAACCTGGATTACGGGCTTTTTGCCGCGATCCAAAAAGCCGCCATCAAGGCGCTGACCATACACAACGGCTATATTGATAATGTAAGGGCGACATATCAGAGAAGAAGGGACCTTGTGATCGAAAGACTGAATGACCTTGGGTGGAACGTCCAGAAACCGAAAGGCGCCATGTACGTGTGGCTCCCCATTCCAAAGGGCTTCAATTCGTACGACTGGATGGTGCACCTGATGGAAAAAGCCGGCGTTGTAGTGACACCCGGCATCGCTTTCGGCGAACTCGGGGAAGGGTACGCCAGGATATCCCTGATCGATTCCGAAGAAAATCTCAATAAGGCTTTTGACCGTATGAAGAAAGCGGGAGTAAAGTATGGATAGGCCCGTCGTCGCCGTAACAATGGGAGACGCTTCCGGCATCGGCCCGGAAGTAATAATAAAGGCTTTCCAGAACGCGGAGATCCAGAACATCGCGCGCACTATCGTCATCGGCGACGCGCGCATAATGAGATCCGCCCTGAAATTCGCGAAGGACCAGTCCCTGGGGATAAACGCGGTGAAAAGCCTGCATGAAGCCAGATTCCTGAGGACGTCGATCGATGTGCTTGACCTCGGCAATCTTGAGCCGTCAAAGGTCAAGGTGGGACAGGTATGCGCTCCCTGCGGGAAGGCCGCGGTCGAATATCTGGAAAAAGCCATAAAACTCGCGATGAGCAAGGAAGTCGATGCCATTGCCACGGCTCCGATAAACAAGGAAGCCATCCGAAAGGCGGGCTACAGGTTCGCCGGCCACACGGAGATCCTCGCTAAAAGGACCAGGACCAAAAATTACGCGATGATGTTCGTATCCAACCCGTTCTGGGTGATGCTTGTGACAACGCACCTGCCGCTCAGCAAGGTGAGCAGGGCGATAAACAAGAAGAAAGTGCTCCAAACGATAAAGCTTGCCAATGAGTTCCTTTACAACATCAGGGGAAAGAAGCCGAAAATCGGGGTAGCGGGCCTGAATCCCCACGCGGGCGAAGGCGGGATATTCGGCAGCGAGGAAAAGAAAGCGATAAAACCCGCTGTTGAGGAAGCCAAAAGGATGGGGATGAACGTGAAAGGGCCGATATCGCCCGACGGGATATTTTATCTTGCCAACGTCGGGCTGTTCGACATAGTCATTGCCATGTATCACGACCAGGGGCTTATACCGCTGAAGCTTCTTTCTTTCAACAAATCGGTCAATGTAACGGTGGGACTGCCGATAATAAGGACATCTGTCGATCACGGGACAGGATTCGATATCGCAGGAAAAGGGTGGGCAAACCCCACAAGCCTGATAGAAGCCATCAAAGCCGCCGCGCATTTCGCCAAGTCCAAGAAGCAGTAGTGATCAAGGATATCCTCCGCAAGTTCGACATCAGGTTAAATAAAGACCTCGGCCAGCATTTCATGACCGATAATGACGCGATAAATCGAATTATTGAAGCCGGCGCCGTATCAAAAGATGCTCTTGTGCTTGAGATAGGAACAGGCATCGGGACCCTGACCGCAGCCATAGCCAAAAAAGCGGGATTCGTCGTCACAGTTGAGATCGACAAAAAACTTATCCCGGCGGCCAAAGAATACCTGAA
>CAYHAH010000099.1:0-8171 GCA_964354575.1 uncultured bacterium | reverse complement strand
CACGAAGATCCTGTCGCATCTTATAACGCTCCCTTTCGTGGGGCAGCAAATAGCTCAGCTTGTTGAGATGGTGAACTCTTATATGAAAGAAGGGACAAAGATCAAGCTGGATTCCGGAGGAATGTAGTTGTTCTATCTTGTCGCCCTTCTTGTTTTCGCGGTTGATTGTCTTATCAAGTTCATTGTCTCGACCCGCCTTACTCTCGCCGGATCCGTGCCGGTAATAAAGGGGATATTCCATCTTTCATATGTCCGCAACACCGGCGTTGCGTTCGGGCTTTTCCCTGACCAGAGGCTCCTCCTCGTCTTGATCGGGCTTGCGGTTTGCGCGGCGGTCATTTACTTCTACGCGAAAACCAAAAAAGAAGAGCTCTATCTCGCGCTGATACTCGGAGGGAGCCTGGGCAATCTGTATGACAGGATATTTTTGGGCTATGTGGTGGATTACCTTGATTTCAGGGTCTTTCCGGTGTTCAACTTTGCCGACATCGCCATAAATCTGGGGGTTTTCCTCATCATTATCGACCTATTGCGGGGGAGAAAATAATGTATCCTGTTCTTTTCAGGATAGGGCCGGTAAGCATTTATTCCTGGGGTTTTATGGCGGCGCTCGGCTTCCTCGCCGGGCTTTTTGCGGCACTTCGCTACGGCAGGCGCGAGGGGATAAAACAAGAGACGATCCTTGATCTTTTCGTGTATGTTGTCATATCGGCGATAGTTGGAGCCAGGTTGTTCTACGTCGCGGCGTTCTTCCCTCAATACAGGAACGATCTGGTCTCGATCTTTTACGTCAGCGAGGGCGGGCTTGCTTTTCTCGGAGGGCTTCTGGCTGCGCTGGTTGTGGTGCTTGTTTATGTCAGCTACCGAAAACTGAACATCATGAAGCTGCTGGACGCGCTTTCTCCCGCGGCTGCGATCGGGTACGCGATCGGACGCATCGGATGTTTTCTTAACGGCTGCTGCTACGGAATAAAAATATTCGGCGTTGAACAGCCGACACAGATCTATTCCTCTGTTTCAGGATTTGTGATCTTTGCCGTATTGGCGTATCTATATGACAGGAAGAAGTACGACGGGCAGATCTTCCTGTTCGCGCTATTGTTATATTCGGCGTACAGGTTTTTCATCGAATTCTTAAGGTACAGTCCCATCCATATTTCCATTTTTACCCCCACGCAACTGATCGTTGTCCCCATTTTCGCAGTTTCCTCTTACATATTATGGAAAAAGAATACGACATAATAATCAAACCAGGCGCGCCAAAAGAAAGGATCGATGTTTTTCTTTCCAGGGAAACGGGGCTTTCAAGGTCTCAGATCGACAAATTGATCAAGAGCGGCCGGGTCAAGCTGAACAGGCAAAATGCCAAGGCGGGGTACAGGATAAAGGCAGATGACAGGATCATCTTTAGCGTCCCTCCGGCAAAAGAGATCGCCGCAAGACCCGAGAACATCCCCCTCGACATAGTTTACGAGGACAAAGATATCATCGTGATAAACAAACCTCCGGGCATGGTCGTTCATCCAGCCGCGGGAAATACGGAAGGGACCCTTGTTAATGCAGTTCTTCATCATGCCAGGGACCTCTCAGGGATCGGGGGCAGGATCCGTCCTGGGGTGGTCCACAGGCTTGATAAAGACACATCCGGTTTGATCGTTTTTGCGAAGAACGACGCTTCTCATCTGGACCTTTCAAAGCAGATAAAGAACAGGGAGGTCAAAAAAACATATCTTGCACTTGTTCACGGGGAGATAAAGGGTGATTCAGGGGCAATAGACGCTCCCATCGGAAGGCATCCCGTGCACAGGAAAAAGATGGCGGTGATAAGGTCGGGCAGCCTTAAGAGTCGCGAAGCGCTTACATATTATAAGGTATTGGAGCGGTTCAGGGGCTACACGCTTGTCGAGCTTGACCTGAAAACGGGGCGGACCCACCAGATAAGGGTGCATCTTTCTCACATAGGGCATCCGGTCGTCGGCGACAGGACTTATTCTAAAAAGAAGGACGGGGGTGCTTCAAGACAGCTCCTTCACGCCAGCGGGCTTTCCTTCCATCATCCGATAACGGGAAAATATCTGGAGTTCAGTTCCGATATGCCGGAAGACATGAAGCAGGTTTTAGGGACTTTAGTAGAGAATAAATCCGGCGAGAGTGCCGAAAAGGAGCGATCCGCAGACAAGGGTAAAAACCTCGGGCGGGGATAGGGGGATCCCGATGGCTGTCGTGGTGAGGCACGCAATGAGGCCTACAGAAACGCCTATTCCGCCTCCGGAGAAAACGTTCCAGTTCTTTATTTTGCCTCCTTCCCTGTCGTATTCTTCTTTTAATTTTGAAAGATCAAATTCCGAGCTTTTCTTTGAAGCAAGGCTCATGACCCTTACGTAAATTTCTTTTGGATTGTTTGATCTATGCATTTTAACTTTGCTCATATTTTTCGTTTTTCCTTTTGCCCTTCTACGCTTATATCGACAGATTTATGCCAGAATTTCACTTCTTTTTCAATATTTTTGAGCTGAAAAACCCCTCAAAAAACCCGATCATTCCAACTTAGACTGCTTTTACCCTCTACTTATGGTATAATTTCCCCGATTTTATGCTGCTTGCCGTTGATATTGGCAATACAAACGTTGTCCTCGGCCTTTTCAAGGAAAACAGGTTGATCAGCAAGCATCGGATACTAACAGCCCGTTCCGGCAGTGTCAAGGTGGGACGCGGGATAGATGCGGCGATCATTTCCAGCGTTGTTCCGCGTCAGACCGGTGTCATATCAAGGAAGATCGAGAAGCAGTGCGGGATAAAGCCTGTAATTTTAAGCTGGAAAATGATCAAAGGGCTGAAGATCGTGTTGAAGGAAAAAGGGCAGGTCGGCATTGACAGGCTGGTTAATGCAGTCGCGGTCAAGCGTTTATACGGATCGCCGGCTGTCATAATCGACTTCGGCACGGCGACCACTTTTTGCGCGCTCGACAGGGCGGGAAGGTATCTCGGGGGAGCGATAACATCCGGGCTTGAGATATCAAAGGATGTCCTTCATGAACGGACCGCAAAACTCCCCCTGATCGACATCAGGAAGCCGAAGAGCGCGATAGGGAAGAACACGCTCGATGCCATGAGGTCGGGGCTTTTTTACGGGTATGTCGACATGGTTGAGGGCATGATAAAAAGGTTCAAGGTAAAGCTCGGGCGCGGGGCAAAAGTGATAGCGACGGGCGGGCTTTCAAAATTGATCGCGAGCGGCACAAGAAAGATCGATATCGTAGATCCCGACCTGACGCTGAAGGGCTTGAACATTATTTATAACCAGATGCAATTAAAAGAGAGCGTTTGATGTTAAGAAGACTTTTTGCTATTTGCGGGATCTTGTTGTTCCTTTTCTCCGTTGGAACTTTCGCCGCGACATGGCGGTCAAACCCTGACATGACATGGGAAAGAGTATGGCATACCATGACCCTTCTGCCGAACGGCAAAATCCTTATTGTCGGAGGCGGAGGCACCGACCCTTATTCTGCGGAGTTATATGACCCCGCAACCGGTCAATTCACTTTGACCGGCTCCATGACAGATCCAAGATACGATCACACCGCTACCCTTCTTCCGAACGGCAAGGTCCTTGTGGCCGGCGGGCGTTATTATGGAAGCATTCTTTCCAGCGCGTTGTTGTATGACCCGGATACAGAGACATTTTCGCCCACCGGCGCAATGATATCAACAAGAAGGTCGCACACTGCCACTCTTCTTCCGAATGGAAATGTCCTTATTTCCGGCGGAAGAGACGATGGTGGCGCCGGATTTCTTTCCAGCGCTGAGGTGTATGTCACGTCCACCGGGACATTTGCTGCCACCGGTTCCATGGTTTGCTCAAGAGAGTACCAAACCGCGACTCTTCTTCCGAACGGGGACGTTCTTATTGCGGGCGGGACTGGCGACCAAACCAATGGGATGTCAAGTGCGGAAGTGTATGACCACTCTTTAGGAACATTTCATTCCGTCAGTGATATGACCATTGCAAGATGGGACCACGCCGCGACCCTTTTGCCCAACGGCAAGATCCTTATAACCGGCGGAAAATATACCTTTGCGGGTCTTTCCAGTGCGGAAGTGTATGACCCGGGTACAGAGACATTTTCTCCCGTTGCCAGCATGGCAAACTTAAGAAGTGACCACACATCTACTCTTCTTCCGAGCGGAAAGGTCCTTGTGGCCGGCGGAGGCCCAATTGGCACGGAGTTGTATGATCCCATTTCAGAGACATTTGATTCCGCAGGAGATATGTACTCACCGTATCCCGGTGCAGCCGCAATTCTTCTGCCGAACGGGAAAGTACTGATAACCGGCGGGCTTAGTGGTGATGTATATAAAACTACGATGCTTTATGACCCATTTAACGGCACATTTGAGGCAGTCAGCTCAATGAATGCAGCAAGATATCTCTTCACGGCTACGCTCCTGCCGAACGGCAAAGTTCTTATAGCCGGCGGTGTTAATGATATGGACGGCTATCTTTCCAGTGAACTATATGACCCTGCTAATGATTCATTTACTTCCATCGGTCCTATGCAGAATAATAGGTGCCACCATTCCGCTACTCTTCTGGCCAATGGCAAAGTCCTTATAGCCGGCGGTCGCAATAATAGTGATCTTACCAGCGCGGAACTGTTTGACTATACTGATAATTCATTTTCTCCCACCGGTTCCATGGCGCATGCGAGATATCAACATACAGCGACGCTTCTTGCGAACGGCACCGTTCTTATGGCGGGAGGGCAGGGTCCAACTGCCCTTGCAGAAGTGTATTATCCCTCTACGGGTCAGTTCGTATCAACCGGCTCCATGACGACCGCAAGACAATATCACACCGCAACCCTTCTGACCGACGGCAAGGTCCTTATAACCGGCGGGAACAATGGCAGCAGCTGCCTTTCTAGCGCAGAGTTGTATGACCCGTCTACAAAAGCATTTTCTTTTACCGCCAACAATATGAACGCTGCAAGAAATGAACACACCGCAACCCTTCTGACCGACGGTAAGGTCCTTATAACCGGCGGGAACAGTGACGGCAGTTATCTTTCCAGCGCAGAATTGTATAACCCGGCTGATGGGTCATTTACTTTAACCACCGGCACTATGTCGGATGTAAGGGATGACCATACTGCCACCCTTCTGCCCAACGGCAAGGTCCTTATAGCCGGCGGGTCTATTGATGGTGATTCAAATTGCGTTAAGACTGTGGATTTATACGATCCCTCTTCCGGCTTATTTGAAGCTGCTAACCCCATGGTGGCCAGCGACGGAAGAGAACACCACACTGCGACGCTTCTGCCTAATGGCAAAGTTCTTATAGCCGGCGGGCGCGCTGGGGCCCAGAAGCTTGACAGCGCGGAACTTGGCAGATATACGGAATACGACTACACCTCGTTTGAGTCTATGCAGCCGGTGATCGTATCATTTCCGGCGCAAATAGAACCGGGTGGCGGACCTTATACGATCACGGGGGCAGGATTTAAAGGTACCTCTGAAGCCAGCGGCGGCAATGGCAGCGCGAACTCGCCGACCAACTATCCCCGGGTCTATCTTCAGAAAATGAATACGGGTAACATGGGCACAATGAGTGAAGGCGGAATGCTGCTGGATTGTTCAGCCTCTGTATATGATCATCCGATCTCAGAGACTTCAATTCAGTTTACGGCTCCCAGTAATTTGCCGGGGGGCTATTATCTTCTGACGGTTGTGGTGAACGCTGTGCCGTCGACCGCCGAAGTTGTGTATTATGAGCCGCCGGCAGTTTATCCTCCAGCGCCTGCGCCTGAAGGCCTTGTCACGACCAATATCACAACAACCTCCGCTGACGGCACCTGGGAGACAGTGGGCGGCGCCACATCATATGTGTTAAGCTGGGGAACGGATACGAATGCCACGAACGAGGGAGAAATAGCCACTACTGAGGCATCGTATTCCTGGACGGGGCTATCTCTTTCAACGGTATACTACTGGAAGGTCGCGGCTGTCACCGGTGGCGTGACGGGAGAATACAGCGACATAGCTTTCTTTGAGACGCTGTCCAGCGGTCCTGTCAGCGTTCCGGACCTGATCTGGGCTAAATTGAACGGCAAGACGCTTCGTCCAACTATATTTAACTATACTTCGGCAAGTCCTGAGGTTGAAATATATGTGACCTCCGAAAGCGGCATGGCGACTATGGACGCGAATGTCAGCACGGGTTTATTAGGCATTTATCAGACGATATACTTCGAGTTGATAGACGGCACAACCTTTGAGGGGACATGGAGAGGAACGGATAGGCTGGCAATGACTTCAAAAGGGGATTATGCAATATCTTTCCGCGGAACAGACAGCAAAGGCGAGTCATACGGGATGCCGCCGATCAGCGCTCTGGAAGCATACCAGCTGAGGATAAGAGGAGGCAGGGTGCAGATGATAGGAGAGATATATAACTATCCCAATCCATTCAAGCCCTCGTCGGGCGGCACCACGCAGATCCAGTACACGCTGTCCGGGAACGCTTCTATATTCTTGATCATTTACGACATGACAGGGCATGAGGTGAAGAGGATGAAGTTTGCCGCGGGAGGTAACGGCGGTTCGGCAGGAGTGAATTATGTGCCGTGGGACGGCACATCTCTCAACGGAAGGCCTGTCGGCATCGGGATGTATTTATACAAGATAATCTCGGGCGACAGAGTACTGGGGGACGGCAGGATCGTAGTATTGGATTAGTTGGCTGTTCCGCTTTGCGATGACAATCGGCAGGCATGTGTGAGATAATGATACATGGGGTGAAAGGTGAGCGAAGAATTATCTGAATTATTAAAGGTCAGAAGAGCCAAGCTTGATGAGCTGAGATCGAAAAAAATCGATCCCTACCCATACAGGTTTGAAAGGAACTCTACGGCGGGCGCCGTCCTTGAAAAATATAAGGACCTGAAAGGTGAGGAAGTCAGCCCGGAGGACGTAATACTTGCCGGAAGGATCATGACCAGGCGCGGCCATGGGAAAGCTTCCTTTGCGCACATACAGGACGAGTCGGGGAAGATCCAGGTTTACGCCAAGCTGGATGTCCTTGGCCAGCAAAAATACGAGCTTTATGAAAAACTCGATATCGGCGACTTCATTGGAGTAAAAGGGCACGTCTTCAAGACGAAAACGGGTGAGACAACGGTCAGGATCGCGGACTTTGAACTTCTCTCAAAATCCCTTCATCCTCTCCCGGAGAAATGGCACGGCTTGACGGACAAGGAGATGAGATACAGGGAGCGGTATGTTGACCTGATCGTAAACTATGACGTTAAGGAAGTATTCGTCAAAAGGAGCAGGATAATATCCGAGATCAGGAACTATTTGATCTCCAAGGGATACCTGGAGGTTGAAACCCCTGTCCTCCACATCCAGCCGGGAGGCGCTGCCGCAAGACCCTTTGAAACATATCATAATGCGCTCGACATGGACCTTTTCTTGAGGATAGCCCTTGAGCTTCACTTGAAGCGCTTGATAGTCGGGGGTTTCGAGAAGGTATTTGAAATAGGCAGGGTCTTCAGGAACGAGGGAATATCTTTCAAGCATAATCCCGAATACACGATGCTCGAGCTCTACGCCGCGTACGCGGATTACAACGACATAATGAAATTGACGGAGGACATGGTATCCTCCGTCGCAACCACAGTTCTGGGGACAACGAAAGTTAAGTTTAAAGAGATCGATATCGATTTCAAGCCTCCGTGGGCCAGGATCACACTGCATGATGCGTTGAAAAAGTACGCGGGGATCGACATCAACACTGACGAAAAGGGCCTGAGAGCGATAGCGAAGCAGAAAGGGCTGGAGGGTCATGATGAACTCCCGGTCGGGAAGATAATAAATCTTCTTTATGATCATTTTGTCGAGCCGAAGATAGTTCAGCCGACCTTTATAATCGATTACCCGGTGGAGACTTCTCCTCTCGCAAAAAGGAAAAGGGATAACCCTCTCCTTGTGGAGAGGTTTGAAGTCATCGTTGCCGGAATGGAAGTGGCGAACGCTTTCTCGGAGCTGAACGACCCCGTAGATCAGAGGGAAAGATTCAAGGAACAGGTCAGGGCGAGGGAGGCGGGGGACGATGAAGCGGAATCGATGGATGAGGATTTCCTGAGGGCCCTGGAATACGGCATGCCTCCCAC